>URTO01000316.1 GCA_900550745.1 uncultured Desulfovibrio sp.
GGATTTTGCTGGTCGTCTGTTGGGGGGCACGAAAGAACAATGGCCCTGTCATGGTATGTGGTTGCTTCATCTCCACAGTGCGGTGAAAATACAGCCTTTTTCTCCGGTTTTCCTCTTGGCGGAATACAGGGCTAAGGCGTTTTGCCGGTTAATCCTTTGGAACTTCAAGGAAAAAGCATCAACCATTTTCATGGCACAGCCTAAAATATTTATTACTTGCTGCGGCACAATCTTGGGAAAAGGGCTGACGATTGGGGCGGCATGACTATTATTGGATTGCAGGAACGGCTTCGGCTGTGCAGGGCATGGGGGTTCCGTCCGGGGGCAATCTCCGCTGGCGGGAAAGGGCCTTGTCACGCCTCCCTGCGTACCCCGATAGGGCCCGCCCCGCGTATGGGGAGCTTTTCAGAAGGATAAGACGAGCCTTCCCTGTTGTTGGGGTTCGCTCCGCGTATGGGGAAGTTTTCCGATGTATGGGTTACGTCATGCCTTCGCTTCGGGCCCGCCCCGCCCGTGTGGGGAGTTTTGAAAACAGCGCGTTCAGGTTCGGGCCGTTGTCGGATTGCCCCGCTCATGTGGGGATATGTTCGGCTGCCGGAGCCTGCGCACTGTGTGCATTGGGCCCGCCCCGCCCGTGTGGGGAAGTTGGGACTGAGCTCCACGGATCCGCCGCTGCATGGGGGCTCTCCCCGTCCGTGTGGGGAAGTTTCGTACAGTGGAACATCTTCGGAGTTTTCACGAGGGAGCACCTCACTCATATGGGAAAGTTCGGGGAAAATGTCCCCGACGCCGTCCGCATCGGGGGTTCTCCCCCCCATGTGGGGAAGTTGGGCAGGACGAAGCGAGGCCAGTTTTCGGTCCGGGATGCTCTCCGCCCATGTGGGGAGTATGCTATATAGAGCCTAACAAATTGGTGCTCTCCGCCCATGTGGGGAGGTTTTTGAACGGGTTTCCCTCCACGCCGGATGCGTTGGCTGTTCCGTTCGTGTGGGGATGTTTTGCCGGGGGAGCGGTGGAGCCGCCGTCAAGGGGATTATCCCGCCCACGGCGGGGAAGGATGGGGGAGACGGGTATCGTATTGCCGCCGGGAGGCATCCGGCGGGTACGGCATCGGCGGTGCCGGGGAGTCCGGGAAACCCCTTTTTCGGAAGGTCAGCCTGCCGGATTTATTGTCGCCGGGGGCGAGGAGGTATGAGATGGGCACGCCACCTACCATATTGATTGTGGACGACGACAGTTCCCACCGGGCGATGCTGCGGACGGTGCTCCGGGGGTGGGGATATGCCACGGATGAGGCCGACGACGGGGATACCGCCGTGGAAAAAGTCAAGGAACGGGCTTACGACGCCGTGCTTTCGGATGTGCGCATGGCCCGCATGGACGGCATTTCTGCCATCCGGGAAATTTTGCATCATAACCCCTCGATTCCGGTTCTGGTCATGACCGCATGGCAGTCCGTGGAAACCGCTGTGGCGGCGCTGCGGCTCGGTGCGTATGACTATCTGGAAAAGCCGCTGGATTTCGATCTGCTGCACCTCACGCTGGAACGGGCCCTCGATCATACCCGGCTGGCGGCTGAGAACCGGGAACTGAGGGAATATATCCGTGAAAACCCCTCCGGCCTTCTCGGACGCAGCCCGCGTATGCGCGAACTTATTGAGATGGTGAATACGGTCGCGCCCACCGAGGCGACCGTCCTGATTACCGGGGAGTCGGGGACGGGCAAGGAACGGGTCGCCCGCGCCATTCAGGAGGCCAGTGCCCGGAAAGGCAAGGCGTTCGTCACCGTCAACTGTGCGGCCCTCAATGAATCCCTGCTGGAGTCCGAACTGTTCGGGCACGAGAAGGGCGCGTTCACAGGGGCGGACAAGCGCCGGGAAGGGCGGTTCAGCCAAGCAGACGGCGGCACGCTGTTCCTTGATGAGATCGGTGAATTGCCCCTCCTGCTTCAGGCAAAGCTTCTGCGGGCCCTCCAGCAGGGGGAAGTCCAGCGCGTGGGCAGCGATACGCCCATCATCGTGGATGTGCGGGTCATTGCCGCGACCAACCGCAACCTGCGCGAGGAAGTCAGCGAAGGGCGTTTCCGTGAAGATCTTTACTATCGGCTCAACGTGATCGGCGTGGAAGTGCCCTCCCTGCGGGAACGCCGTGAGGACATCCCTGTGCTCGCCACGGCTTTTCTGGAGCGTTTTGCACTGGCAAACCGCAAGGAGATCAAGGGGTTCACGCCGCAGGCGATGGATGCGCTGCTCAAGTATTCCTGGCCCGGCAACGTGCGCGAACTGGAGAACGCCGTGGAGCGGGCGGCTATCCTCTGCCTTGGGGAGTATATTTCCGAACGTGAGCTGCCTATGGCGGTATCCTCCGCGCTCAAGAACGGTGACGCCCCCGCGCTCGCCGAGCTGCAGGGGACGGCAGGCGTGGAGCCTGTCAGCATGACGCTGGATGAGATGGAACGCGCGGCCATCCTGAGGACGCTTCAGGATACGGGGGACAATAAGAGCGAGGCCGCCCGCCGGCTTGGGATCACGCGGGCGACGCTGCACAATAAATTACGGAGATATGACATGGAGTAGTTGACAAGAATAGTAATGGATACTATTAATAGGTCAACGCAACTCAATGTCATCAGCAAAGGTGGATTGGATATGAATACAGCGCACCTTTCCTCTACGAAAAATACATCTCCATTGGCGGCGTTTGCCGACCAGCAGATTGATTGGAACCTGACGCCTGAAATGGCGGTGACCCTCTATCTGGAGTGGGGCAATAACGACTGGCGTTCCGAGCATCCCCCGGTTCGTTCCAAGAGCGACGTAGCCACCTATTTTGTCGTGGATGCGTGGCAGGAGCCTTTAAGGGTACGGCTTGTGCGCCGCAATTCCGAATCGGCGGACGATCTGGTGACCGTTCCCCTGCCGGAGCCGTTGGCAAAAGCGTTCCGGGACGAGTACGGTTCCCTCAAGGGCGTCTTTGAGCCCATGCCGGTCATTAAGGACTGGCTCAAAAAGGAGCTTGGTCAGGCTTAATTCAGGAGGAGCGTGGGAACAGTGACGTTCGCCTAGCAGCTTGTCCGTGGGGCGCCTCCCCTGGCCCCGGCGGTTTCCCAATCCTTCCGTTTTCCTCAATCAAGAAGGTATTCCGTTTTCAAATGCAGTATGTTCCGGTGCGCGGGTGGCGCATCGGCACGCCTCCGAAGCCCCCAAAGGCAGCAGTGCCCGCGGGGGTTTTGTTTTGGGAGGTGGGTGTGGGGAGAAGCGTTGTGGAGAAAAGCATTGGGGAAGGGAGGGAGGCCCCTTCTGGAGAAGGGGCCTCCCTCCCTTCCCCAAACCCCATC
>URTO01000317.1 GCA_900550745.1 uncultured Desulfovibrio sp.
GTAATATAGAAGTGCATGCCTACCCTTTTCGTCTCAACCGGGAGAATGCCCGCCGTCTGATTGCCGATTATGACATCTCGCGGATTTCCCATGCCCCTCCATATGGGATATGGGCGGAAAACCCTTGTGTCCGCAGCCGCATACAGTTGTTGAGGCGAATGACGGGCCGGATGACGTTCCGTGCGAGGTAAAGGTACGTCGCCGCGATTACCGCCAGCACCAGCACGACGAAACCGTACAGGAGCCCTGAAAGCCCGGACACCCGCTTGGAAAAGCCGTCCCGTGCGTGCTCGGCGTCGGTTTTGGCCTGTGCCATAAGCTGCCCCGCTACGATCATGATGGATTCGGACAGCGCATCCATACGGATGGTCAAGGCGGCGAATTGCTGCGAGACGACATGCTGGCGCTTGAATGACGGGATAATGCCGTTTTCCCCTTGTGCGCACAGGATGAGTTTGTCATACAGGCGGTTGGCTGTTTCCACCATCCCAGAGGTATGTGGGGAAGGCGGGACACGTGACAGATCGGCCCGGATGCTGCGTACCCATTCGTACATCTCGGAGGTCACGCGCAGGCCATAGGGGACGTCTAGATCCGTGCTCAACACGAGAAGCAGCGAGAGGATTCTGTAGGCTCCCTGCTTCCACGCTTCCAGCGGCTCTACCCCGGAAACGTCCAGTGCGATGAGCTCCTCCGAAAGCGAGCGCAGGCTCTTGACCTGATTCTGGCGCTGTTCCCGCAATGTGATCCATCTGGTAATCAGCGTGTTCACGTCGTCGGCAATCCCACCAAGCGACGAAAGCTGTTCCTTCAAGCTCTCCACCTTATCTTCATACAGCCCGATGGCTTCCAGCCGGGACGCCATTCCCTCCGCGTCATCAATACGTTCCTTCAGGGTAATGATGATGGCCTCGCGCACCAGCTCGCTGTCCGTCTGCATCAGGCGGAACATCATGCCGCGGAGCCATTCGCATTCACGGACAAGCGCGGTCGTTTGGGTCAGGACGGGGATTTTTTGTTCAGCGGCCTGCTCCAACATGGCGTTGATGTCGCGGAAGGCGAACAGCAGCACGCCAGCCAGCAGTACGAACGCCGTCGCAAACAGGAGCAAGGGAAGGCTGGCCATGCTGGCAAGGCCCAGCGGGTGGCGGAACAGGTTCATGGATTTCCTCCCTGAAAAAGGGAAGGCACTTTTTCGATCCCATCGAGAGGGGACATGAGCCCGAGCCCAAGCTGTTCCAGATGGCGCAGGGACGGCTGCGCAACCAGCGCGTATGGGCTGGTCGTCAGCCACAGCAGGGCATTGTCTTCCACCAGTTCGCGTTGCAGCCGATCGTATAAGGCTTGCCGTCTGTATGGGGTGGCCTCCTCACTGGCTTGTTGCATCAGGGCTTCAACCGTGTCGTTGGCGTATCCCCCGGAATTCGTCCATACGATCCCGCGCCCACTGTTGTTCTTGCTGTAGAGGCGGTGAATCCCAATCACCGGATCATACCAAGCGAATAATTCATCCAGCACCACCTGATAATCTCCGGTCACGACATGGCGCATCCAGTCGGAAACGCTTTCCGAGTCCCGTGTGCGGACTTCGATGCCCAGCCGTGTGGCGAGTTCGTACCGCAGCAGGCGCAGAAGCTCACGGGGCAGGGGGGAGTCCGGCGAATAATCCACAATAATGGAGAAACGCTTACCATCTTTGCCGCGTGGGTAGCCGGCTTCGTCGAGCAGGCGGTTGGCTTCCGCAATATCGTGCGGCGCGGGGATCGGCGTGTGGAAAGGCGCCCCCGGAGGGAAGGGGCCTGACAAAGGCTTCACCATGCCGTGCAGGAGGCGATCCGCAAGGAAATTTCTGTCGATGGCGAGGGCGAAGGCCCGCCGTACCTTGTGATCGGAGAAAGGCTTTTGACGAAGGTTGTAGGAAAGTACAGTGTACGGATGGAGGTTACCCAACGGCAGGACGGTGACCGGCACGAATTTGTAGTCGTCGAGGAAGCGCCGCAGCTGGATGCACGAGGCGAAGAGGTATATATCCACCTCTCCTGAGGCAAGGGCGAGAGGGATTTCCCCTTGATCCCAGAAAATGCGGAACGTCAGCCTGTCCACAACCGGCCTGTCCGGAAGAAAGAAGAGAGGGTTCCGAACGAGGCGGATGGAGCGATCTGGGGTGAAGGATTCCAGCATGAAGGGGCCTGATCCGACGGCTTCCCTGTTGGCGGGATGTGTGGGGAAAGGGTGCCTGTCATCGAATACGTGCCGAGGGAGGATGGGCACCAGCGCCGGCACGAGCACTTTCGGCAACAGGGGAAACGGGCGCGAGAGCCGGACTATGACGGTGTGCGGGGACGGCGTATCCACACGTGTCACGGATTCGAGCATTGGCCGGAAAGGGTGGTACTCGCGGCTCATAAGGATGGAGTAGGCTACGTCGTCCGACGTGATGGGGTGGCCATCATGAAAGAATGCGTTTTCCCTCAGCTCGAAACGGACGCTGAGTCCATCCGGGCTGGTTTCCCATGATTTCGCGAGGTATGGTACGGCGTTTCCCGCCGCGTCCACCCTTGTCAGGCCGGCGTAGAGCTGGACTCCCACGGTCGCTACCGTACTCCCCGACAACAGCGCGGGATTGAAATGGGGGGGCGTGGATTCGAGGGCGACGACGATTTCCTTTATGCCGGCGGCGGAGGCGGAGCAGGAAAACGCCCAGAGGAATGCGGCGCAGTACAGCGTCCAGAGCATCCTGCGCATCGTTCACCGCCTTTTCATATCGATAAGGCCGCATTCCAAAGCGAACATCGTGATTTCACGGACATTGCGCAGTCCCAGCTTGCGCATGAAATTCGTCCTGTGGGTGACCACCGTTTTCTCGGCGACGCTCAGACGGGCGGCGATTTCCTTATTGGAGCAGCCTTCGGCCACGAGCTTGAGGATCTCGCGCTCCCGCTGGGTGAGCTGTTCCAACGGGGAGGCTGTCTCTTCCGTTTGTTCTCCTACGCACCAGTCGATCATGGTGCCGGTCAGTTCCGTGCTGACATACCGGTTGCCCCGGAGCACGGACTGGATGGCAAAGAGGAATTCTTGGCGGTCTGCCGTCTTGAGGAGATAGCCGTGCGCGCCAGCCTTGAAAGCCGCGCGGATGTGCATGGAAGTGGCGTGCATGGAAATGATGAGGATGCGGGTGTCGGGGCACTCTTTGCGGACATGCCCGATGACCTCCAGGCCGTCCCTGCCCGGCATGGACAGATCGAGCAGCAACAGATCCGGGCGGCAGGCCGCAGTCACGTCCACGGCCTCAAAACCGTCTCCGGCTTCACCGATGACTTCCAGCCCCTCCCCCCCC
>URTO01000318.1 GCA_900550745.1 uncultured Desulfovibrio sp.
CTTTTTGGAAAATATTGTTTAAGAGAATCCACAAGCCATGTGTGAATTTTTTGTGCAGAAAGAACACAGTCCCGGTTCCTGTGCATGGCTGGAACATGATGCGTTCCTTTTTTGTGCTGTTGTGGAAGAGGAACGGCAGGAGATCGTGACCCTTTCCGTGCGGGATGCCGCCCGGCTGCGGGAGGGCGGCTTCTGGTGCAGGCTGCCGTCCCTGCTCTCGGCGCGCCCTGACTGCCATGTGGCCCTTATCAGCACGGGCAGGGAAGTCCGCCTCGACAGCCTCCGGGAGGGCATGGCGGCGTTTCCCCCCGGCATGAGGGGGCGGATCCACCTGCTGGACTTCCTCCCCCCAAACGCCTACCGCGACCTGCTGCGCGTCTCGTCGCTGCATCTCTGTAAAGACATTTCCTTTATGCTGCCCTCCGAACTCTTGGAGGCCATGAGCTGCGGGTGCGTTGTGCTCGCGCCCGACACCGGGGCCGTCCGCGAAGTCCTCAGCGACGGCCTGAACGGTTTCCTGTACCCCTCCGGGCGCAGGATGAACTGGGCCATGCTCATAACCCTGCTGCTCGAAAAACGGGCCGGGCTGATCCCCATACGCCGGAACGCACGGAAGGCCGTTTTGGGGAAACACAATAAAAACACCCTGCTGCCAAGGCATATCGCTTTCCTGATGGAGCGTTATGCCCACTGGCGCGCACGGCAGGCACAACCCGCAGAGGGGAAAGATGCGCTCAAGCCTGCCTCTGCCTAAGCTCCTTGGGATCATTTCGCGGATCGTGAACGACAGCGGATGCACAGCCCGCATCGTCGACGAAATACCCGAACAGGATAAGGAAATCCGGGAGCTCTGCCTCCAGATTTACGAACTGCGCCGGGCCGCGCAATCCATTGCGCAGGGCGGGTTGGATGTCCATTTCAAAAACTGCGGCTGCATGGCCATGTATTTGAAGGACATCATGGACAGGCTCAAGGCGGTCGAGTGGGGCATCAAGGAGCTCGCGGAAGGCGACACGCCGGAACTTCCCCGCTTGGGGGCCATCGGGACGTACTTCGAGCTCATCGGCAATACGCTGCAGGAAAACAGAAGGCTCATCGACAAATACAGGAGCCTGTCCCTGACCGACATGCTGACGGGCCTCCCGAACCGGCGCGGCTTTTGGGTTTTGGCGGAAAAGGGCTTTGCCCGCGCAAGCTTCAGGCGGCAAAGCGTTTCCTTCATCATGGCGGATATCGATCATTTCAAGAAGGTCAATGACCTGCACGGCCATGAGGCGGGGGATGAGGTGCTGCGCGCGGTGGCGCGGCGCTTTCTGGGCTGCCTCAGGGGTGAGGATATCTGCTGCCGGTATGGCGGGGATGAATTCCTCGTCATGCTGCATGATACGGATGTGATCCGGGCGGTATTGGTTGCGGAACGGCTGCGCAAGAGCATCGCGGGAAAGCCGATCCTCGCAGGAGGGGAGGAGATCCGGGTGACGATCAGCCTCGGGGTGACGGGAACCGTCGCTGCCGATTGCGCCGGAACGCGGAAATGCCGTGCGGAAATACGGCGGGCGGTGCAGGTGTCCGACGCATTTCTCTATAACGCCAAGGAAGCGGGCAGGAACAGGGTCGCCGCCGACCTGCCGAAAGCGGATGGGAGGGTGGCGCAATAAGCCCTTCCTTTTTTGAAAGGGGAGGGCGCCTGTCGAGGGAAACGCCGATCCGCCTGTGCGCGGCGCGGCTTTTTAGGAAAACGCTTGGGGGATGTCCCGAGCGAGCGCGTGGGTGAACGCCACGCAGGAGGGTAAGCTGCCCTCTGGAGGAACAACATATGTACGGTAAAACCTTTGTGATGATTCTTATGACGGCGGTGCTGTGCCTTGGCGGAACGGCGAACGCCCCGGCCGCTCCCGCCTCCAACGCAGCCGCGGCTTCCGCGCCCGTACAGGAAGGCGCCGTCTCCGTCCGGGAAACCGTGGCCGAGACCATCGCCCACCACCGTGGGCTCAAGGTTATTCAGGAAAATCTGGATGTGACCCGCTATGAACTGCGCCGGGCGAAAGCCGGATGGGGGCCGAGCGTGGACGCGACCGGCCGCTACGGGGCCAGCCGCCTGAGCGACGATACCACACGCTCGTACGGTTCGGACAAGGGGATGTACGCGGCGAGCGGCGTGGGCCTTACCCTGACCCAGCCCCTGTGGGACGGCTTCGCCACCCGCAGCCGTGTACGCACCGGGGAAGCCACCGTTGAATCGATGGAATACCGTGTGTTCGACAATGCCACCTCGTTCGGCCTGGACGGGCTCATTGCCCATGTGGACTACCTGAGGCGGCGCGAAATCCTGCGCCTCGCACAGGAGAATGTGGCGCGGCATAAGGAAATCCTCGCTTCACAGCGGGATCGCCTGAGCCTTGGGGCATCCACGACGGCTGACCTGACCCAGACGGAAGGCCGCCTTGCCCGCGCCATGTCCACCCTGACGGACGCCGAGGCTTCACTGCGCGAAGCCGAAGCCTCCTATATCCGGCTGACCGGGAAGCCCGTGCCCACGTCGCTTGCGGAAGTGTATGTCCCCGAAGGGATGTTTGCCGGCCCCGATGAGGTGATGAAGGCGGCTGAGGAAGGGAACCCCAAGCTGAAGGCGTACCTTGCGGACATCCGGGCGGCACGCGGCGAGAAGGAGCTCGCACAGTCGGCCTACCATCCGAAGATCAACCTTGAGGTTGGGCCGAACTATTCGGATCGCGGCGGCAGGGGGAGCAACTGGACGTCGAGTTTCGACGTCATGGCGACCATGCGCTGGAACCTGTTCAACAGCGGCGCGGATAAGGCCGAGACGGAAGCCGCCGAGTCGCGCGTCCGTCAGGCGCGCCAGACCGCCTATAACTTCTTTGATGATTTGAATCTCGAAATCGCGGACACGTGGACGCGTTACATGGCCGCCATCGATCAGCGGAAGTATTATCAGGAAGCGGTCGTTTACAATACGCAGACGCGGGATGCCTATCTGGCGCAGTTCAACCTTGGGCAGCGCAGCCTGCTTGATGTGCTGGACGCCGAGAACGAGCTCTTCAATTCCGCCACGGAGGAAGCCACGGCACGCGGGAACGAGATCGTCGGGGCCTACCGGCTGTACGCGCTGGCCGGGCAGTTCCTTCCGGTGCTGAACATAGACGACAAGTTCCTTTACGCTTCCCAGCGCGAAAGCGGGGAGTCCAAGTAATCCTGCTTACTCCGGGGCGCTGCCCGGAGCATGCCGGGGTGCCTGCCCTAGGCCCTGCCGAGGGGCGCTGCCCCTCGAACCCCGGCAGAGGCGCTGCCTCTGCACTCCGCAAG
>URTO01000319.1 GCA_900550745.1 uncultured Desulfovibrio sp.
GAGCGGCGGCCCTCTTCCGCCCCCCAAAAAAGAAAACGGGAACGGCATGGGCCGTCCCCGTTGCCGTCTGTGCAGCCGGTATAGGGCGTTCCCGGCATCACCGCCCTACCTGTTCAGCCGCGAATACCGGCTCGGAGGCGCTCCTGCCGTCAAGGGAGGATGCCATGCTTGAGATTACCCGCATTTCCCTGCCGAAAGACGCCCCAGCCGCCAAAGGAAGATACGCCCGTGGAACGGGGCGGCATTGGCCTGAACCTCAGCGCCTTGGAACAACCGGACGGCGGATTGCTCGGCAGGCTACCCGGCACGCCCAGAGCGGCGGCCCTCTTCCGCCCCCCAAAAAAGAAAACGGGAACGGCATGGGCCGTCCCCGTTGCCGTCTGTGCAGCCACAGGGCGTTCCCGCCCCGCCATCATTGGGAAGGCGCGGAACATTTTAACGCGGCAGGGACTCCGCATAGATCTCAATGGTGTGCTTGACCTGAACGGGATCATTGTTCCGGGCCAGCATATCCGAAAGCTGCATCATGCAGGCCGGGCATCCCGTCGCCACGACTTCCGCACCGCTGGCGATTACGTTGTCGCGCTTGCGCTGGCCCATCTTGAG
This sequence comes from uncultured Desulfovibrio sp., assembly GCA_900550745.1. Classification (GTDB taxonomy): domain Bacteria; phylum Desulfobacterota; class Desulfovibrionia; order Desulfovibrionales; family Desulfovibrionaceae; genus Bilophila. The sequence goes on from URTO01000319.1 coordinate 607, forward strand.
AGACAGGTCATAGTGGGTCAGCGTGAACGACCCCCCGCAACCGCAGCAACGGTTGGCTTCGGCCATTTCCACGAGGTTGTATTCCGGGTTCATGCGGATGAGATCGCGGGGCTGCCTGCTCACGCCAAGGGACTTCTGGAGGTGGCAGGATTCGTGATACGTCACCTTCGTCTGCCCCTTGGCCTGCGCCTTGGGGCTGATGTGCAGCACGTCCACGAGCAGCGCATTGATGTCGATGGCCTTGGGCGCCAGCGCGTTGATCGCGTCACGGTAGCGCGGCGGCAGGTTATTGGAGAACTGCGCCCAGAACTCGCGGATAGCCACCGTACACGACGAACACGGCGTGACGATGTAGTCGAAATTCTGATCCTTCAGGATATCCACATTGTGCATGACCATTTTTTCAAATCCCTGCCGATCGCCGGAAGCCAGAGCGGGCATGCCGCAGCAGGCATAGTTGTCGGACAGGAAAACGCCGATCTCATGGTAGTCAAACACCTTAAGGCAGGCTTCGGAGACGTTGACATAAACCTTGTCCCCAAGGCAGCCGGGGAAGAAAGCTGCTTTGATGCGGCTTTTGCCCACGGGCGTATTCACGTTGCCGACCGTACTGTGCAGGGGCTTTGCCGCCAGTTTGGGCATATGGCGATCGCCGAGCATGGGCTTCAGCAAGGGCGCACATACCGTATTCTGCGGCTTGGCCTCATCCTTGAGGACGAGGTTCTGGAACGGCGCGCTCAGACGCAGCAGCGTACCGAACAGGCGCGGATTGGGGAGCAGCATCCGAAACGCGGCCTTCTTGATGGCCGAAAGCCCCAAATATGTCGCCACAATAGCCCGCGCCTCAAGGAAAATGTCGGTCGTCTTCACACCTGAGGGGCAGTTCGCCTGGCACGAGCCGCAGAGGAGGCACCGCGACAGCTTCTCGTTCACGGCCTCAGGGTCTTCAATGATGCGATGGGCAAGGTTTTCGACAAGGGCGATCTTCCCGCGGGTGAGGTCGCCTTCGATACGCGTCGTCATATACATGGGGCAAAACGCCTGACAGAACCCGCATTTCATGCAGGCCGCCAGTTTGTCGTCCAGAGACATCAGGGCATTGGCAAGTTGGGTAAGCTCGTCCATGAACCATTCCTTCCCGAATAAAAAGTCAAAACCTGTCGGCCGCAGAAGCCGCCTTCCGCCGTCATGGAAGCCCTAGAGGGAAACGATCTTTGAAGCGTTGAGCAGCTTCTTCGGATCGAAAGCGGAGCGCATACGCCGCATGTACCCAAGAGTCCCCTTTGAGGTTTCCAGTTCAAGCCACTTCTTTTTGGCGGTGCCGATGCCGTGTTCGCCCGACAACGTCCCCCCAAGCTCCAGAGCCATGTTGAACAGATCGTCCACGGCCCGCTCCACACGGGAAAATTCTTCCTTGTCGCGCTTGTCGCAGAGGATGGACGGGTGCAGGTTGCCGTCCCCGGCGTGGCCGAAGGTGCCGATGGTCACATGATGGCGCGCGGCGATCCTGTCGAGCGCCTCAAGCATGGCGGGGATCTTGGAGCGCGGCACGGTCGCGTCTTCAAGCATCAGTGTGGGGCGGCAGCGGGCCAAGGCGGGGATCGCCACGCGGCGGGCTTCCCAGATCCGCGTCTTCTCCGCGGCGTCCTTGGCAACCACAACTTCCAGCGCACCGGAATCCTTGAGGACTTTTTCCACGCTCACGGCTTCGTCGGCAACCTGCGCAGGATGGCCGTCCACTTCGATGAGCAGGATGGCCGCAGCGTCGCGCGGCAGGCCGATGTTCACGTAGTCCTCAACATAGTTGATGGTCGCGTTGTCCATGAATTCCAGCGTACAAGGGACGACATGCGCGGCGATGATCCCGGCGACGGCCTGCGAAGCGCGCTTCACTTCGGAAAAAATGGCCATCATGGCTTTGGAGGCTTTGGGCGGCGTCACCAGCTTGAGGACGGCCTTGCTGGTAAGGGCCAGCGTACCTTCCGAGGCGACAAGCAGTTCGGTGAGGTTGTAGCCGTATTCGCATCCCCGGCCGCAAACCCCGGTCTTCATGAGCTCGCCGGTTTCGGTCAGGACTTCGAGGCCCATGACATACTTTTTCGTGGTGCCGTACTTCAGGCCGCGCAACCCGCCGGAGTTTTCAGCGATGTTGCCGCCCATGGTGGACACGGACATGGAGCCGGGATCGGGCGGATAAAACAGCCCGCGGGCCGCCACCGCCGCCGCAAGGTCGCAGGTTATCACGCCGGGCTCAACCACCGCGTACATCTCTTCCTCATTGATTTCGAGAATCCTGTCCAAACTGTTGGTCAGGATAATGACGGCGTCGGTGCTGTCGGGGATGGTCCCGCCGCTCAGGTTCGTCCCGGAACCGCGGATAGTGATGGGAATGCCTTCCTCATAGCATTTCTGGATCAACGGCCCAAGCTGGTCCGTGCGTGTGGGACGGACGACAAGGCCCGGAACGACGGGAGGCAGGACCGCCGCGTCATACGCGTAATTCTGGCGATCCGCCTCGCCCGTCAATACATTCTCCCGGCCGATGATCTTTTCGATTTCCCTAATGAACGAAAGGCTTAGCATACGTCTCTCCGCAGCATGAAACGTGGACACCCGATGGCGCGAACAAAGCCGGAAGCACGCTTGCGTTCCGGCCTTCCCCCTGAGGCAACACGGAATAGTCAGTTCAGACAGGATAGCCCAAAACCCATGCC
>URTO01000320.1 GCA_900550745.1 uncultured Desulfovibrio sp.
GATTAGGGAAACCGGGGAGGGGAGAGGGAACCCTTCTGAAGAAGGGCTTCCCTCTCCCCTCCCCGAACCCCACTCCTCTCCCTCCCAAGACTTTCAACTGGTGGGGAGGCTGCGCGAAAGGTCGTTCCCGTTTTGAGACGTCACGAGATGAGGCACAAAGAATGAAGGGCCGCCCATTTCTCAGCGCAACAGGTTGCCATTCCGGGACGCATAGGAGAAACTTTTACGGCGCGGCTCCGGGATACGGACGCCACGCGGATATGTTCTTGTGCCGCTCTGCCCGCCTTCGGCTTCCGAAAGCCTTTGGAGGGAATGCGGCGACGTTTCGAGAGGAAGGCAAGGGGGAAGATGGAGGGTGTTCCGCTTTCCCCGGAAGGATTCCCCTCCTTGCCCCCATTTGGAAGGACTCCCTATGAATTACACGTCAGCAGTGAGCATCATACCGGGCGGCTGCCCGCAGTTTCTGGATTGCCGCCTCGACGCGAAGGGCCTCGGCAGGTTCTGGGCGTATTTCCGCGAAATCCCGCAAACCGGGGAATCCGCCATAGCCTCGGCGCGCAGGCAGGTGGAGCTCGTCCCCGTGCCGCTGGACGACACCGGGCAGCCCGGCGACTACGACTACAAGATCGACGCGAACCGGGCGCTTGAAGCGTTCACGGGGCGCTGGGTTCCCGTGCCCTTCCTGCGGCTCTCCAACGAGCAGTGGAAGGACGGCGCGTTCAAATGCGAAAAGGGGCCGAGCAACTGGGCGCGCCTGCACGTCAGCCGCGAGGATTCCGACGGCGCCTACCGCCTGACCTTCCTGTTCGATACGGCCATTGAGGAACGCGAGCAGCCCACGGGCCAGTATTTCGCCCTGTGCGGCGACGACGTGGCGGAGAACGCCCGTTTCGCCCTCTCGCCCAAAAGCCGCGACAACGCGTGGTTCCTCAATACGCTGTGGGTCGACGAATGGATCGCCGAAATCTACGATGCCCACCAGACCGCGCGCCACAACGGGCGGACCGCATGGCGCGAGAATACGCCGTTCATCATGGAGCACCTCGCCACCTACCTGACGCTCCTTGAGGCGCTCGCCGCAAGCGGGGCCGTCCCCACCGTGCGCGTGGTCGACCCCGCCCACCTGACGCCCGTGGACGTGGATCTCGTGCTCGATCTCGGCAACTCCCGCTCCACCGGGATGCTCGTGGAAACCCTCCCCCAGCGCCAGACCAACCTGAACGACAGCTACTTGCTCCAGATCCGGGATCTGAGCCAGCCGGACCGCACCTATACCGGTCCCTTCGCCACGCGCATCGAGTTCGCGGAAGCCACCTTCGGCAACCCGCGCCTGAGCGCCCGTTCGGGCCGCAGCACCCCGGCCTTTGTCTGGCCTTCGGTGGTGCGCGTCGGCCCCGAAGCCGCCCGGCTCGCCCAGCATTCCGTGGGCGCGGAAGGCAATACCGGCATGTCCAGCCCCAAACGCTACCTGTGGGACGAATCCCCCCGCGCCCAGCAATGGCGCTTCAACGCGTGGGGCACGGGCTCCGAGCTGGAGCCGCCCGTCACGCGGGGGGTGTTCATCCAGCAGATCAACCGCGAAGGCACGCCGCTGTGCTGCTTCGACGATCCGGGCCTCTCTCCGCGCCCCAAAATCCTACGCACCCAGCAGCCCGAAGTGGCGTTCGAGGCCCATTTCACCCGCAGCTCGACCATGATGTTCCTCCTCAGCGAGATCATCATGCACGCGCTCGCCACCATCAATTCCCCGGCCCAGCGCGGCGAGCGCGAACAGCCCGACGTGCCCCGCCGCCTCAAGCGGATCATCTTCACCGTGCCCAGCGCCATGCCCATTGCTGAACAGCGGATATACCGCCGCTGGGTGACGTGGGCCGTGCGCATGATCTGGGAAACCCTCGGCTGGGGGCAGTGGTACACGACCAAACAGGGGATGCGGGACACCCGCCCGGACTACCGGGTCAGCCCGGAAGTCCGTTGCAGCTGGGATGAAGCCACCTGCACCCAGCTCGTCTACCTCTACAACGAGATCACCGAAAAGTTTCAGGGAGACGCCCGCCACTTCTTCGCGCTCATGGGCCGCAAACGCAGCGCGGACGGGCCGTCCCTGCGCATCGCCAACGTGGACATCGGCGGCGGGACCATCGATCTGAGCATCACCACCTTCGCCGTCACCGGGGATGAAGCCACCGCCGCCCGCATCAAGCCGCACATGGCATTCCGCGACGGCTTCAACATCGCTGGCGACGACGTGATCCGCGAAATCGTCGAACAGCACGTCCTGCCCTGCATCGGCCAGGCCACGGGCCTTTCCGATCCCCGCAACCTCCTCGGCCAGCTTTTCGGGCGGGATACCGTGGGCGGCTCGCAGCGCAACCGGGCCCTGCGCACCCAGTTCGCCCGCCAGATCGCCGGGCCGGTCGTCACCCGGATGCTTGAAGGCTACGAACAGGCGGATCTGCTCGTGGGCGGCGTGCAGGAACGCAAGCTGTCCGCGTTCTTCCGGCCTGAGCACGCCCCGCAGGAATCCGATCCCGCGGCTCCCGAAACGGAAGGCCTGCCGGAACATCCTTCCGCCGCGCTCATCCGGTACGTCAACGAGGCCGTGGAGCGCCAGACCGGAAAGCCGTTCAGCCTCATGGATGTAACCCTGCGCATCGATCCACGGGCCATCGACAGGACCATCCGCAACACGCTCGGCCAGATCCTCGCCAACCTGTGCGAGGTCATCCACGCCTACAACTGCGACCTGCTCCTGCTCACCGGGCGGCCTTCCAAATGGCACGCGATCATTTCCAGCTTCTTCGCCAAGCTCCCCGTCCCGGCGGACCGCATCATCCCCATGCGTGATTTCCGGGTGGGAAGCTGGTACCCCTTTGCCGACAACCGGGGCGAGATCACCGACCCCAAGACGACCGTGGTGGTCGGTGCCATCCTCTGCGCCCTGTCCGAGGGCCATCTTGAAGGCTTTTCCTTTGATACGGGATCGCTGTTCCTCAAGTCCACGGCCCGGTTCATCGGCGCGATGGACGCGGGCGGCCAGATCCGGCAGGCGCAGGTCTGGTTTGAGGCGGATACGGACAATCCCTCCGGCGGCGAGCTGCACAAGGCCATCCAGTTCTCCGGCCCGATCCCCATCGGCTTCCGGCAGATTGAGGCCGAACGCTGGACGACCACCCGCTTCTACATGATGGATTTCGCCTCGCCCGCCGCACGGAACAACGCCCGGAACCGTCTGATGGGTATCGCCCAGCTGCAGATGAAGAAGGACAAGGAAGCTTGTGCCAGCTTTGCCAAGGCAAAGGAA
>URTO01000321.1 GCA_900550745.1 uncultured Desulfovibrio sp.
GGAACACTCCTTGAAAGCAGGGAAAGGGCGCCATAAGCGGAATAACGGGGCCCTGTCATAGTATGTGGTTGTTTCATCTCCACAGCACGGTGAAAATACGGCCTTTTTCTCCAGTTTTCCCCTTGGCGGACTTCATGGTTGAGGCATTTGGCTGGTTATTCCTTTGAAGCTCAAGGGAAAAGGCATCAATTCCATGGCACAGCCTTCTTCTTCAATGCCGTTATGCCGTTTCAAAACGCAAGCTCCTCGATAGGAAGTTGTTCTTGCCGCCGGGGGCGGAGTCCCTTACCATCGGCGGAGACATTCAACAAGGAAGGATAGTGCCTGATGTCATCCTGCAAACGCTGCGGTCAATGTTGCCGCCTTGGGGGGCCGGTGCTGCACAAGGACGACTTGTCCCTGCTCGATCGCCTTGATGCCCCGGCCAAGGAAACCGTCCCGTTCGGCATGGCCGATCTGGTCACGTTGCGTACCGGCGAGCTGGTTCGTGACGATGTGCTCGGCACCCTGACGCCTCTTGAGGGCGAATGCGTAAAGCTGGCCCCGTCCAAGGGCCGGACGGATTGGGAATGCCGTTTTCTCGTCCGTATGCCGGACGCCTTGCCGGGCCGGGACGCCGGATGTGCGATTTATGGCCGCCGCCCTTCCCAGTGCCGGGCGCTGAACTGTTCCGACACGCGGGGCATCGCCGAGCTGTACGCCCACGACCGGGCTTCCCGCGCGGATGTGATGCGGGCCGTGGGCGCGCCGGAGGAATGGCTTGGCCTGTTCCCCGCCTATGAGGAAATGTGCGCCTATTCGCGCATCGCGCCGCTGGCGAAGCTTGTCATGCCGCCGATCAATCCCGGCACGCCCGCCGAAAAGGAAGCTACCGAAGCCCTGCTGGAAACGGTGCGCTACGATATTTCGTTCCGCCAACTGTGCGTGGAACGCGGCAACATCCCGGAAAGCTGTCTTCCCTTCCTGCTTGGGCGTCCGCTTTCCGAAACGCTCTTCATGTTCGGCTTGGCCCTGACCCGGAACAATAACCGGATGGGGCTTGTCCGCCGGAGTGAGGGAAGGTATGGTGGCCCCGTATTTCCCGACGGGAAAGATCTTTACAGATAATCGCACCATCAAAGGAGCGTTTGCCATGCCTACTCCTCCATGTATCCTCACCATCGCCGGTTCCGACTCCGGCGGCGGCGCGGGCATTCAGGCCGACCTCAAAACCATTACCGTTATCGGCGGGTTCGGGATGAGCGTCATCACCGCCCTGACCGCGCAGAACGGCGTGGGCGTCGCGGGCATCCATGCCCCGGAACCGGGCTTTGTGGGGCTTCAGCTCAAAACGGTTCGGGAAGGCTTCCCCATCGCCGCGGCCAAGACCGGCATGCTGTTCTCCGCCGAAATCATTGAGGCGGTCGAGGCCGGATTGCAGGGGCGCGAGTTCCCGCTTGTGGTTGATCCCGTCTGCGTAAGCCAGAGCGGGCAGCGGCTCCTCCGCGAGGATGCGGTCAATGCCTTGCGCTGGCACATTCTGCCCAAGGCCGATCTCCTGACGCCCAACCGCCCGGAGGCGGAACTGCTCGCGGACATGAAGATCGATTCGGAAAAGGATGTTGACGTCGCCGCGCGCAAGCTCCTTGATATGGGCCCCAAGGCCGTGCTCATCAAGGGCGGGCATTTCGGCTCGGCCTCCGATGCCGAATTCACGGACTGGCTGGCCCTGCCGGGCGAACCGCTTGTTGCGTTGAGGCAGCCCGGAGTAAAGACCTTGAACAACCACGGCACAGGCTGCACGCTGTCCGCCGCCATTGCGGCCTATCTGGGGCTTGGGCTCGGAATCCGGGATGCCATCGTGCACGCCCAGAAGTTCCTGAACCATTGCCTGCGCCACGGGTACGCGCCGGGGCTCGGTGCGGGCCCGCCCAACCACGCCTCATGGATTGCCAAGCGGGTTGACGAATAGCTTCCCCGGCGGAGAAAAGGGGACGTCCGTACGCCGCTGCGCCTGGAACGCCGTTTTGGGATCTTTTCTCCGCCATAGCATTTTTCCGGCCCTGTCAGGGGAACTGGTTGTTTTATGTCTAAAATATGCTGAAAATATAGGTTCTTTCTCCGGTTTTCGCTGATGGCCCCATGATTGGGGGGATTTTATCGGTTATTCCTTTGGAATTTCAAGAAAACATCAACCGTTTCCTATGGCGCAGCCTTGTTTTTTTCCTGTCTTGGGAGGTTCGGCTGTCGGAGCACGGGAATATTTCGTCCCGGTGAGAACGTCGCCTTGCCTTCTATGCCAACATGCTTTATCTTTTTTTATTATGACGACATCTGCTCTCTATCCGCGTTGGCTGCAATGCGGCCTCTCCTCAGCCGAAAGGACTTGGATCAGCCTGCTCTAAGTCGCCCTCCGCGCGTCTTTGTTCTTTCTTTTTTGCTATTCGGGCGTTGCCGCGCTCTGTTCGCGTGTATGCGCCTCAAGACGACGGAGTTTTTTATGTCTTCTGTATCGCATGTGAAGCATTGGTTTTTTTTGTTCTGTGCCATTCTTTTTGAAGTGGGCGGGACTTCGGTGATGAAGATGTCCCAGCACGAAGGCTGGCTCCTCGGCCCCAATGCGGGGCTTATAGCCATGTTCGCGCTGATCGGGCTTTCGTACTACTGCCTTGCGCTTGCCGCGACCGGGCTTCCCATCGGCGTGGCCTATGCCTTCTGGGAAGGCCTCGGGCTGACCATGATCACACTCGTAAGCGTCTTCCTGCTCGGCGAAGCCATGAACCTGCAACGCTTCATGGCGCTGCTTGCCGTTCTCAGCGGGGCGCTGTTGATCCATCACGGCACATCCGAAGGCGGGCCCGCCCAGCGTCCCGCCAAGGCGGGGGCGGCGTCATGAGTTCGTTCTTTTCGCTCTCGCTGTTGGCTGTGATCGTTGCCGCACTGCTGGATATTGTGGCCAACCTGCTGCTTGCCAAATCGCAGGGGTTCCGGCGCAAGTTCATAGGGTTCGCTTCGCTCGGCATGGTCGGGTTGGCCTTTTACTCCCTTTCGCTCGCCGTGCGGGATATGGATCTCGCGGTGGCCTATGCCATGTGGGGCGGTTTCGGCATCCTTGGGACTTCCATCGGCGGCTGGTTCCTGCTCGGCCAGAGGCTCAAGCCCTGCGCATGGCTCGGCATGGTGCTGCTCATCGGCGGCATGACGGTATTGAAGTTGAGTTAGCGTAAAGAGCATAGAAATATTGGGGAAGGGAGGGAAAACTTTTCTGAAGAAAAGCTTTTCCCTCCCTTCCC
>URTO01000322.1 GCA_900550745.1 uncultured Desulfovibrio sp.
TGGAGATCCCTTTCTCATGCCCCGCTGTCAACAACTTTTTGCGGGAAGTGTAAACTTTTTCTGGCTCCGGGACGCTTCGTTATTCGTTTCAATATTTATTTCAATGGATTAAACGCTGAACCGCATCAATCCTTTTCATAGGTGGGCGTCGTACCAGTCACCCGCAAGGCGCAGGCCCTGACGGACGTCATATTCGGGCTCATAGCCCAACAGCGTGCGGGCTCTGGTGATGTCCGCCAAGGAATGGCGTACGTCTCCCGCCCGGAAATCGCGGTAGGTCGGTTTGGCTTCCGCCGCTTCGGGCTTGTGGCGGACGACTTCGTCACGGATAAGCCCAAAAAGTTCGTTGAGTGTGGTCCGCTGGCCGAAGGCCACATTGTAGACGAGGTTCCGGGCCTCTTCCGCGGCATAGGACGCCAGCAGGTTCGCCTGCACCACATTGTCGATGTAGCAGAAGTCGCGGGACGTTTCGCCATCCCCGTTGACGTATACGGCGTCCCCCTTCGTCAGGGCGGCGAACCATTGGGGGATTACCGCCGCGTACGCGCCGTACGGGTCCTGACGTTGGCCGAACACGTTGAAGTAGCGCAGGCCGATGGTCTTGAAGCCATAACTGCGCGCGAAAACCTCGGCGTAGAGCTCGTTCACGTACTTGGTCACGGCGTAGGGCGAAAGGGGCTTGCCGATGCGGTCTTCCTGCTTCGGCAGGTTGGGCTCGTCGCCGTAGGTGGAGCTCGAAGCCGCATAGACGAAACTCTTTACCCCGCAGTCACGGGCCGCGACGAGCATGTTGAGGAACCCGTCAATGTTGCAGCCGTTGGTCATGATCGGGTTTTCGATGGAGCGGGGCACGGAGCCGAGCGCCGCTTCATGCAGGACGTGCTCGACGCCTTGGCAGGCTTGGCGGCAGGTTTCGAGGTCGCGGATGTCTCCCTCTATGAAGCGGAACCGCTCCCACTGCTCCGGGGTGACCAGTTCCCGCACCATGTCCAGATTGTGCTGATACCCGGTGAGGAAGTTGTCGAGGCCCACGACGCGCTGCCCGTGCGACAACAGCGTCTGCAACAGGTTGGAACCTATGAAGCCCGCCACGCCGGTGACGAGCCATGTGCTCGGTTCTTGTTCGATGTGTTGAAGAAGTTCGGTATAGTTGGACATCAATGGCTCCAAAGGAAAGGGTTCGGGGCTTGCCCCCCTAAAGCCGGAAGTGTAGCCGCGCCGTCCCCCACTGTAAAGCATGGCCCCCGCAATACATCCGCTTCCCTGATGCCTTTTGGGATATTTCAACAGGTATTTTGAGCTGTTCCGGCGCCGTGCCCACTGAACCTGTGCATGTCTCCCCCTCCACCCGTATTTTGTCTTTCAAGGCACTCCGTGATAAGCTCACCACGTTCATGGTTTTTTGGGGAAGGTTCCATTTCCTTTTTGCCCGCTCTATGAGGACGGCTGTGAGTACATATCAAACTTTTTCCACTGACGAGAAACCGCTTTCCATCCTGGATATACGGGATGCCAAAAACCGGCGGAAGCTGGCTATGGTCACCGCGTACGACACGCCCTCGGCCCGTATTGTGGATCGGGCCGGGGTCGATATGGTGCTGGTGGGCGATTCCCTCGGTATGGTCATGCTCGGGCGCAATGACACCCTGTCGGTCACTTTGGACGAAATGATCCATCATTGCCGCGCGGTTGTGCAGGGAATGCATCGCGCCCTCGTCGTGGCGGACATGCCGTTCATGACGTATGAGCCGGGGCCTGATGCGGCGCTTTCCAACGCGGCGCGTCTTGTCCGGGAAAGCGGCGTCAGAGCCGTCAAGCTCGAAGGCGCTTTTCTGCCCCAGATCCGCGCGCTGGTGGGCGCGGGCATCCCCGTCATGGGGCACATCGGCCTGACGCCCCAGCGGGCCGCACAGCTTGGAGGCTTCAAGGTGCAGGGCAAGCGCGCCGAAGCCGCACAATCGTTGCTTGATGAGGCGGCGGCGCTCGAAGAAGCCGGATGTTTCGCCATCGTGCTTGAGGCCATTCCCGCGCCTCTCGCGGCGGCGATTACGGCCCGGCTTTCCATTCCCACCATCGGCATAGGGGCGGGGGCCGATTGTGACGGGCAGGTGCTCGTCCTGCACGACATGCTTGGGCTGTACAGCGGGTTTACGCCGCGTTTCGTCAAGCGGTATGCCGAACTGGGTACCCTGATGGAGCAGGCCGTGCGGGATTATGCCGAAGAGGTACGCAGCGGGGCGTTCCCCACTCCGGCGCACAGCTTCAGTATGGATGAGGAAGAGCGCGCCCGGTTGGAAAATCGGCTGCGCGAAGCCGAGTAACATTTTCTTCCTGTTATGGAGATGGGAAAGACGATGCAGATCATTCATTCCCCGGAAGCGTTGCATTCCGTGTGTGCCGAGTGGCGGCGTCAGGGGCTGAAAACGGCCCTTGTGCCTACAATGGGGTATTACCACGCCGGGCACGCCAGCCTGATTTCCTATGCCCGTTCGGTGGCCGACAAGGTGATCGTCAGCCTTTTCGTCAATCCGACGCAGTTCGGCCCCAACGAGGATCTGGAAGCGTATCCGCGCGATTTTGAAAAAGACTCCGCGCTGGCCCGCGAGCTGGGCGTGGACGTGCTCTATGCCCCCGAGCCGGCAGGCATGTATGCGCCCGATCACGCCACATGGGTGGAAGTGCCCGCGCTTGCCGGCACCCTGTGCGGCCTCAGCCGCCCCGTCCACTTCCGGGGCGTGTGCACGGTGGTTCTGAAACTGTTCATGCTGGCCCAGCCCAGCCTTGCCGTATTCGGCGAGAAGGATTGGCAGCAGCTCGCCATCATCAAGAAGATGGTTTCCGATCTGAACGTGCCTGTGGAGGTCGTCGGGCGGCCCATCGTACGGGAAGCCGACGGGCTGGCCCTCAGCTCCCGCAATGTTTACCTGACGCCCGAAGAGCGCGCCCAAGCCCCGCAGATCCGCAAGTCGCTCGAAATGGCCGCCGGGCTCGCCGCCGGAGGGGAACGCGACGCCGCCAGAATCATTGAGGCCGTCCGTGGCTATCTGGCCGAGCATCTCCCCACAGGTCAGGAGGATTACATCTCCATCGTCGATCCCGCCGCCCTGACCAAGGTTGATCGCATTGGGGACGCGGCTCTGTGCGCGCTTGCCATCCGTCTTGGCAAGGCGAGGCTGATTGACAATATGTTGTTGAAGGTTGGGGAGTGAAGATGAATCGGGGGAGGGGAGAGGAAACCTTTCTGAGGAAAGGTTTCCTC
>URTO01000323.1 GCA_900550745.1 uncultured Desulfovibrio sp.
TTCAGGAAATGTTCAATGGCCTTGGCCACATCATCCATCGGGATGCGCTGTTCCGAGCACACCTTGCGCAGTTCCTTGGCGCGTTTTTCCTCGGCGGGATGACCGGCGAAGATATGATCCGAACCACCAAAGCAGCCGGGAACATGCGATTCCCATGTCTTGACTTTCTGTGACATCTCAAATCTCCTTTCCATTAAGAATGCGATCGTTTCACATGATGTCAAGATGTATTGCATTGATTCCAGAAAAAGAAAATGCCGCTTGCAGTGTATGGGAGGATATGCCGCCATTGCAGTGAGGCATGATTTCTTTCCTCTCATGTAGTTGCCTTTTCCCTTGCCTGAGGTACACTCAAGGCAATCAGTCACAGTCTAACCTTTGGGGGATTATCATGAAACGCAATAACGCCCTGCTGCACGGCTGCCTCCTCGCCGCCGGGCTGACGCTCCTTCCGTTCGCCGCCCACGCCACCGGCCTGAGCAGCCATTTCCTCGTGGAAAACTCATTCACCCAGTCCGTCAAGGACGGCTATCGGGACATCAAGAAAGAGGTGAAGGAAACCGTCGACGAACTCACCGGCGACGACAAGACCGATGCCCAGAAGTTTCAGGAACGCCGGGACAAGGATCTGAAAAAATACTACAAGGAAGTCCGTGATGCCCAAAAGGACTATGTGAAGGAACGGGAAAAGGCCCAGCGCGAATACCTGAAGCACCACAAGCAGCTCCCCTTTAAGGAAGACCTGCAAAAGGATCTCGAAAGCGCCCCCGCGCCCACGACCGCGAAGTAACCCCGATGCCCGGCCCTCCGGGGCTTTTTTGTGTCTGCCGCCCAAGGCCCGCCCAGACAAAACGGGCCGGAGCGTCTGCCCCGGCCCGTATTCTATTCGGCGAACTCCAGCTTGATGATGCTGGCCTTCCAGACAACCCTGTCCCCTTCGGGATCGCGGGTCAGGCCGGGGGTCTTCCAGCAGGTCGACACCGTGCCCCGTGGGTTGATGATGTGATCGTCGTCGAACCAATTCCCCTTGGCGATATTGGTGCTCCGGCCTTCACGGTAGGCGCCCACATTGAACCGCACGCCCAACACCGTCTTCCCGCTCCCGTTCGTGATGGAGACAAGCAGTTCACCCTCCCCGCACGCAATGCCGGGCGGCACCCGCGACGCCGCTTCCGCGGCCGGTTCCACGGTAATGGCGACAAGTTCCCGCTGGCGTTCAGCATAAACGCCGTATCCCCAGAAGGCGATGCCGACAAGCGCCCCGGCCGTCCCGACGACGGCCAAGCCTATCAGCGTGTTCCGGGGCCAAAACCAGACTAGGACACACAGCGCGGCGGCAAGGATCACCCACGGCATACTAGCGCCTCCTCTTCGCCGGGCCAAGCGCGGCGGGGGAATACGTTGACGGCACTATTCACCCGTGCCGAAGCGGTCATCAAGCTGACGGTTGCGGTTGAAAATCCCTTCCATCATCATGGCCAGCGCCCCGTCCCCGGTCACGTTGCAGGCCGTGCCGAAACTGTCCTGCAACGCGAAGATGGCCAGCAGCAGGGCCACGCCCGCCGGATCAAAATGGAGTACGCTCGTCACGAGGCCGAGCGAAGCCATAACCGTCCCGCCGGGCACACCGGGGGCACCTACGGCGAAGATGCCGAACAACACGATGAAGAAAGCCATCGTACCCGCGGACGGCAGCGCGCCGTACAGCATCAGGCTGATGGTCATGACGAAAAAGGTTTCGGTCAGCACGGAACCGCACAGGTGCACGGTCGCCCCCAAGGGGATCATAAACTCCGTGACGGTCTTGCTCAGGGCCGGGGAACGCCGCGCGCAGGACAGGGCCACGGGCAGCGTGGCGGCGCTGGACATGGTTCCCACTGCGGTAAGGTACGCGGGCAGGTAATAACGCAGCACCTGCCACGGGTTGCGGCCCGAAAGGATGCCGCCGATGACGTACAGTACGGCGAGCCAGATGTAATGGCCGAGGATCACGATGCCGATAACCTTGAGGAATATGGGAAACTGCACGGTCAGGCGGCCTTCATAGGAAAGCTCACAGAACGTCGCGCCCACGAAAAGCGGCAGGATGGGGATGATGACCCGGGTCACGACGCTGGTCATGATGGCTTCAAGCTCGGCCAACGCCTTGTTGATGATCTCGGCCTTGGTCCAGCTCACGGCGAGCCCGAGCAGCAGCGCCGTGACCAGCGCGCTCATGACGGACATGAGCGGCGGGATGTCCAGCACAAAGGACGGCTTCGGAAGATCGACGAGCCCGCTCACTTCCGTGGGCACGGACAGGTGCGGGATGATGGCGTAGCCGGAAGCCGCCGAGAACGCCGCCGCGCCGACGGACGAAAGATAGGCGATGGCCACGGCCGTCAACAGCATCTTGCTGGCGTTCTGCCCCAAGCGGGCGATGGCCGGCGTGATGAAGCCCACGATGACGAGGGGCACCGCGTAGAAAATAATCTGCCCCAAGGCATATTTGATCGACGCCACGGCATCCATGACCTGTACGTTGGCCATGCGCCCCAGAACGGCACCGATGGCCAGTGCCACCAACAATTTGATGATCAACCCGAAATCACTTTTCTTGGCGGACATCGCCCACTCCTTCTCTCTTCGTCAAACATACCGGGAAGGGGCCCGGCCTCTTCGGGGCGGCCCACCTTCTCATCGGGGGCCGCAGAACGCCATGCCAAAAACAGGCCGGAGGCCCTGCCGTTCCCCACGGCCCGCCTCCGTCCACCCGTCTCCATCCATCATACGTAACACGGCCCCCAAGGACAAGGCCGTCCAGCAAACGGCGGCGGATCGGAAGGGAACGCCTCGGCGTGTGGCGATCAGGGCGTCCGGCGACGGCCTATCGCGGCGGCGCGGCAACGCCCCAGACGCATCACTGTCGACATTCACGAAAAGACCCGATGCAAGGAACAATTTTGAATTCAATGAGATACCATCGCTGTCCCCTCTCCCCATGAGGATTGTTCTTGACAGCCTCCCTCTTCCTTGGGCATCGTAACACCAATAAACACCGTTTTGGGCACCACAGGAGGCCATGTTATGGAACTGAAAAAGCTTCTTTACGCCGTTGACTTGGAAGATGCCTCCCATCCGGCCATCGAACACGTGAAGATGGTGGCGTCCCTGACGGGCGCTTCCATTTCAATCGTGTACGTGCTCCCTTCCGAAACGGTCTATGAATCCAACTACCTTTCCGGC
>URTO01000324.1 GCA_900550745.1 uncultured Desulfovibrio sp.
TCAAGCAAACCACGTAAATGAATATTACGACCATTTAAACGTATATGATGTGCTCCCTTTTCAACTTTTCTGAAGCCCTACACGGCAGGGCTCTCCATCGACGAGATCCGCGAGAAGTACGGCATCGAACGGGTCATCAAGCTCGCCAGCAATGAAAACCCTCTCGGAACCTCTCCGCTGGTTCAGCATACGCTGGAAACGCATGCGGGACTGGCATTCCGTTATCCGCAGGCCGGAAACCCCCGCCTTGTGAAGGCCATCGCCGCCCATCACGGCGTATCGCCTTCCCGCATCATCGTGGGAAACGGCTCCGATGAAGTCATCGACCTGCTGTTCCGCATCTGCGCCGAGCCGGGCGTGAACAACGCGGTCGCCTTCATGCCCTGTTTCGGCATCTATACGACGCAGGCCGCCCTGTGCGGCGTGGAGCTGCGCCAGACCCCGGTGAACGCCGACTTCTCGTTCCCGTGGGACAACCTGCTCAAGCTGGTGGACGACAAGACGTCGCTCGTGTTCGTCACCACGCCCGACAACCCGTCCGGGTACACGCCTCCGGTGGCGGAACTCGAAACGCTGGCGAAGGCGCTGCCCAACACCTGCCTGCTCGTGCTGGACGAAGCCTACATGGACTTCACCGACGACGAGGCGGATTACTCGCTGGCGAAGCGGCTGGACGAATTCCCCAACGTGATCATTTCGCGCACGTTCTCCAAGAGCTTCGGCATGGCCGGGCTCCGCCTCGGCTACGCCATTGTGCCGGAGGAGCTGGCCGATCACTACTGGCGTGTGCGCCTGCCTTTCTCGGTGAACCTGATGGCTGAGGAGGCCGGGATCGCCGCGCTGCAAGACGTGGCGTTCCACGATGAGACCATACGGGTGGTTCGCGAAGGCCGCGCGTGGCTCACCGGGGAGCTCGCCAAGCTCGGATGCCGCGTGTTTCCTTCCCAGTCGAACTTCCTCATGTTCGAGCTTCCGGCGGACGGCCCCAGCGCCGCCGCCCTGTTTGAGGATTTGCTGCGCCGCGGGATCATCCTGCGTCCGCTGACCAGCTACGGCCTGCCCCGGAACCTCCGCGTATCCGTGGGGACGGCTGAAGAAAATGCCATGCTTATCAACGCAATGCGGGAACTGCTGTAATCATGAAGTGTCTGCCTATCATCACATTGGACGGCCCCGCCGGGGTCGGTAAATCCACCCTCGCCAAGCGCCTCGCCACCATTCTGGGGATTCCCTATCTGGATACCGGGGCCATGTTCCGTACCATAGCCCTGCGCCTCGGGCCGGGCGCGGAAACGCTGCCGGAAGACGAGCTGAGGGCGCGCTGCAACGCCTTCCGCTTTAAGTTGCAGGGCGGCGGGGAGGGCTCCGTATTGTTGTGCAACGATGTCCCCGTGGGCCGCGAAATCCGCACCGAAGAAGTCGGGCGGCTCGCTTCGCGCCTCGCCACGTCCACGGTGGTTCGCGATTACTTGAAAGAAGCCCAGCGGTCGCTTGGGGAGTCCGGTTTGGTCGCAGAAGGCCGCGACATGGGCACCGTGGTGTTCCCCACGGCGCGGTTCAAGTTCTTCCTTGATGCAAGGCCGGAAGTGCGCGGGATGCGCCGTTTTGAGGAGTTGCAGGCCAAGGGCGAACCCGCCGATCTCGCGCAGATCACCGAAATGATCCGCCAGCGCGACGACATGGATCGCAACCGGGCCGTCGCGCCCCTCAAGCCCGCCGCCGACGCCGTGATCGTCGATACCTCGGATCTCGATATTGACGGCGTCCTGAAGGTGCTGACGGATACGGTCACGGCCTCCTCGGAACGTATCGTGCGGGAAGTGCGCTGCTGTCCGAAAAATGCCGCCGAAGACGCTGCTTCCGGGGTGCGCGACGCCGCGTTTTCCCACATGGCCGGGGACGGCTCCATCAGCATGGTGGACGTGGGGGGCAAGGACGTCACCAAGCGCATCGCCATCGTGCGCGGGGCCGTGGAGATGAACGCCCATACGCTCGGCCTGCTCAAGGAACACGCCCTGCCCAAGGGCGACGTGCTGGTCACGGCGCAGGTCGCCGGGATCATGGCGGCGAAGCGGACTTCGGAGCTTATCCCGTTGTGCCATCCCGTGCCGCTGAGTTTTGTGGACGTGCGCTTTGAGATTCAGGATGAGCCGCCCGCCGTGCTGATCGAATCCGAAGCCCGGACGAGCGACCGCACCGGCGTGGAGATGGAAGCCATCATCGCCGCCCAGGTTGCGGCGGCGACCATTTACGATATGTGCAAGGCCGTTCAGAAGGATATGGTTATCCGCGACGTGCGGCTTGTGCACAAATCCGGAGGGCGCACGGGCACGTTCGAGCGCCGCAAGCCCTCCGTGGGGCGGCCCTGATCATGCTGGCCTATCCGAACATCAGCCCGGTCGCCCTGAGCCTTGGCCCCGTGCAGGTTCACTGGTACGGGCTTATGTATTTGTTCGCCTTTCTGACCGGCTGGGGGCTGGCGCGCTGGCGTGCGTCCCGTCCCGCGTGGGCTGCGGCGGGCTGGAGCGGACAGAAGGTCGATGACCTGTTGACATGGATCATGCTCGGCGTGGTGGCGGGCGGGCGCTTCGGGTATGTGCTGTTTTACGATTTGCCCGCGTATCTCGATCAGCCGTCCGAGATTTTCAAGATCTGGAACGGCGGCATGTCGTTCCACGGCGGGCTCATCGGCGTGCTGCTGATGGGCTGGTGGTGGAGCCGCCGCAACAAGAAGAAGTTCATGGACGTGGTGGATTTCGTCGCGCCCCTCGTCCCGCCGGGCCTGTTCTTTGGGCGCATCGGGAACTTCATCAACGGCGAGCTGTGGGGCGGGGTTACGGACGGCCCCTTGGGGATGGTGTTCCCCACGGGCGGCCCACTGCCGCGCCATCCTTCGCAGTTGTACGAGGCCGGGCTTGAAGGGCTGGTCATGTTCGCCGTCCTGTGGGCCTATTCGTCCAAGATCCGCCCCACCGGGCGCGTTTCCGGCCTGTTTGCGGTGCTGTACGGCGTATTCCGTTTTGCCGTGGAGTTTGTCCGCCAGCCAGATCCGCAGCTCGGCTATCTGGCTTTCGGCTGGCTCACGATGGGTCAGCTTTTGTGTGTTCCTTTGCTCATCGCTGGGTTCTGGCTGTTGTTCAGGCCGGTGAAGGCATGAAGCATTGGGGAGGGGAAGGGGAACCTTTCTGGAGAAAGGTTCC
>URTO01000325.1 GCA_900550745.1 uncultured Desulfovibrio sp.
GAAATTATTTTAAAATAATCTGTTTGTGGCTTGAAAAAAGTTAAATAGTTTCAATTGATTATATTTAATTGACGGCACGGCCTAAAAAATAGGTTTTGCATTTCAGATAGTTGAAATGCAACGTTCATTGAAAACGTGAATCCCTCCGGCCTCCGTCTTCCTTTGTTATCCCTCATGCGTCGGCTGTTGAGGGAACCCGTCAGGCGTTGCTCCGCACCGCCGGGTGCTTTTCCGGGGCGTTCTTTTGGGGTGTTTGCCCCGTCATATTTTCCGAGTGTTCACTCAAGGATGGGCCATGAAAACGAGTTCGGATGCATTGATCATCGGCGGTGTGGAACTGCACAGCCGCCTGTTCATCGGTACGGGAAAATACGGTTCGGACAGACTGATCCCGGCGGTCGCGGAAGCTTCCGGCGCGGAAGTCATCACCGTGGCGCTGCGGCGTGTGGATCTCGGCAACCCGAAAGACAACGTGCTGAGCCACATCCCCGGCACGATGCGGCTTTTGCCGAACACCTCCGGCGCGCGCACCGCTGACGAGGCCGTGCGCATCGCCCGTCTGTCCCGTGCCGCCGGATGCGGCGACTGGATCAAGATCGAAGTCATTTCCGACACGCGCCACCTCCTGCCTGACGGCTACGAAACCGCGAAGGCAACGGAAATCCTCGCCAAGGAAGGCTTCACCGTCCTGCCGTACATGAACCCCGATCTGTATGTGGCCCGCGATCTCGTGAATGCCGGGGCCGCCGCCGTCATGCCCCTCGGTGCGCCCATCGGCACGAACCGCGGCCTTCAGACCAAGGAAATGGTGCGCATCCTTATCGAGGAAATCAGCCTGCCCATCGTTGTGGACGCGGGCATCGGCAAGCCCTCGCAGGCTTGTGAAGCCATGGAAATGGGCGCGGCGGCCTGCCTTGTGAATACCGCCATTGCCACGGCGGGCGATCCGGTACGCATGGGCGCGGCTTTCGGTGAAGCCGTGCGCGCCGGGCGCAGCGCCTTCCTCGCCAAGGCGGGCCCGGTCTTGCAGGGTGGGGCTTCGGCTTCTTCGCCGCTGACCGGGTTCCTCGGCGGGCATGATGAAGGGGCGGCGTCATGAGCTGTCTGTTTTCCGACATCCTGCCGGAGTGGCCTCTGGATGCGGTGGAGGAGGGGCTGGCTTCGGCCACGGAAACGGATGTGCTGTCCGCGCTGGAGCTGGCGGCAAACGGGCGCCGTCTGAGCGCGCGGGACTTCATGGCGCTGCTGTCTCCCGCCGCTTCCCTGCACCTTGAAACGATGGCCCGCATTGCCCGCGACGTGACGATCCGGCAGTTCGGGCGTTCCATCCAGTTGTTCACGCCGCTTTATCTTGCCAACTACTGTACCAACCAGTGCGTATATTGCGGCTTCAATACGAAAAACCATATCCATCGTTCCATGCTGACGATGGAGGAGGTGGAGTCCGAAGGCAAGGCCATCGCCGCGACCGGGCTCCGCAATATCCTGCTGTTGACCGGTGACGCCCCCAAGCTGACCGGGCCCGCGTACATCGCGGAGGCGGCCCGTCGCCTGCGCCCGTATTTCCCAAGCATCGGCGTCGAGGTCTATTCCATGAGCGAGGATGAGTATCGGATGCTTGTGGACGCCGGGGTGGACTCGTTCACGATGTTTCAGGAGACCTATAACGAGGAGCTGTACCTCAAGCTGCACCCCGCCGGGCCCAAGCGCGATTTCCGGTTCCGCCTGAACGCCCCGGATCGGGCGGCCCGCGCGGGTATGCGTTCGGTGAACGTGGGCGCGCTGCTCGGCCTCGATCAGTGGCGGCGCGACGCCTTTTACACCGGGCTGCACGCGGACTGGATTCAGGCGGCGTATCCCGGTGTGGACATCGCCGTTTCCGCGCCGCGCATGCGTCCGCATGAGGGTTCGTTCAACGACATCCATCCCGCTTCCGAGCGGGATTTGGTGCAGTATATCCAGGCGCTCAGGCTCTATCTGCCCGCCGCAGGGATCACGTTGTCCACACGCGAGCGCCCGTTCCTGCGCGACAGGCTCATCGGGCTTGGCATCACCAAGATTTCGGCGGGCGTTTCCACCGCCGTGGGCGGGCATGCCCACGCCGCGCAGGATGGCGCCGGGGAGCACGATACCGCCCAGTTTGAGATTGCCGACAACCGGGATGTGGATCAGATGATTGCCGCTATTGAAGCGCAGGGCTATCAGCCCGTGTGCAAGTCGTGGGAGCCCCTTGACGAAGCCTACGCCTGCGGCAAGTCGGCGTAGGGGAAGGGTGGAGGTCGGGGATTGGGGAGACTGGGGAGGGGAAAGGGCCCCTTTTGAAAAAGGGCTCCCTTTCCCCTCCCCAGACCCCACCCCTATCCCCCTAAAACTTTTGACTGGTGGGGAGGCCGCTCGGCGGGAGTTCCGTTGTGCGGGGCGTTGTGGGGAGGTGCGGAATGGCGGATGGGGTTGTCGGATGGGATGCCGTATTGGAAGGGCATCTTACGGCGGGACAGCGCAGGGTGTTGGGGGCGGCGCGCATCGGCATGGCCGGGGCGGGTGGGCTAGGTTCCAATTGCGCCGTCTTTTTGGCCCGGACGGGCATTCGGGATTTCGTGATTGCGGACCCGGATGTGGTGGCGCTGTCCAATTTGAACCGGCAGCATTTTTTCCCCCGGCATTTGGGGTTGCCGAAGGTTGAGGCGTTGGGCGCGGTTTTGCGGGAGCTGAGCCCGTCCGCCGTCCTGCGGCTTGAGCAGCGGGCCCTTGATGGCCCTTCGGCCTGCGCATTGTTTGCCGGATGCGACATCGTTGTCGAGGCCGTGGATGATCCCGAAGTGAAAAAGAGCCTCGTCGAAGCCCTGCTTTTGGCCGGGCATCGTGTGGTTTCCGCTTCCGGCATGGCTGGATGGGGCGGCGCTCCGATGACTGCCCGGAAGCTCGGAAGCCGCCTTGTCGTGGTCGGCGATCATGTCAGCGGCATTGGGCCCGGCATGCCGCCCCTTGCCCCTCGCGTCGTCATGGCTGCCGCCATGGAAGCCGATGCCGTTCTGGAAATGCTGCTGGGCAAGTGCAGTGAATCGCCGGGGACGTGAAGGAACGCTTTCCGAAGGCTATTTTCCCTTTCCTTAAAAACTTCTCTTTTTAGGCCGTTTCGTTGATTTGATATAATCCAATGAACTTATTGATTTTATTGTAGAAAAAGGTT
>URTO01000326.1 GCA_900550745.1 uncultured Desulfovibrio sp.
TTATCTGGAGGTCTCGCAACAATTCTTCAAAACTGGATTTCATGTAATGAACAAAAAATGAGAGAGGCCCACATCACTAGACGTGGAACGGACTTTTATCTATTGATTTTCATTGAAAAAATCATCAACCGTAAAATTGAACACAGCCAAAAAGAATAAGGGGGTCGACAAAAACGTGTGAGGAATGGAAGGTAACGGCTTGGGTTCTGCAAAAAGGAGATGTTCATGCCGTTTGGGTGTGTTCCCGTGAGGGAATGGTGTTGTGCCGCGCTGTTGGCTGTCGGTTTGATGTGCGTGCCGGAGGCAAGGGCATGGGAGGCCGTAACCGGTGGGCTGCCCGATCAGGCGGTGGTTGCCGTGGACAAGTCGCGGCAGCGTTTTTTCCTCATGGATAAGGGGAAATCCCGCAGTTATCCGTGTACGACCGGGAAGGCGCGGGGCGACAAACAGGTACGCGGCGATTTGAAGACGCCGGAGGGCGTTTATTTTGTTGTGCGGAAGCGGACGGAACGGCTGGATTTTCAGGAGTACGGCGGGGAAGCCTATATCCTTGACTACCCGAATCCCGTGGATCGGCTGCGCGGCAAGACGGGATCGGGAATTTGGGTACACAGCCGGGGCAGGGCTATCACGCCGTTTGAGAGCCGTGGATGTGTCGTCCTGAACCTCAAGGACATCGCTGAAGTCGGGCCGGAACTGAAGCGGGGGACGCCCGTGCTTATCGGTGAACGGGTGGAAATTGTGCCTCAGAAGGGTGTCGTGCGCGAAGTGGAGGAGCGTACCCGTGGTTGGCGTAAGGCTTGGCGCCGCGGCGAGGCCGGGGACGGGTACATTGCGCCGGGACGTGCCGCATCCATAAGAAAGATAGAGCGCCAAGAAAAGCGTGCGCGGGCCACATTCGGGCCTGTCCGGGTTCTGGAAGGGCCGGGGTATGTGGTTTCGTGGTTTGCCCAGCGCACGGCTTTGCCTGGCGGGGGCGCGGAGACGGGGGTACGCCGCCTTTATTGGGAGAAACAGGAGGACGGCGAATACCGTATCGTCGGAATGGCATGGGACGACTAGGGCCTGTCCACGCAAATAGAGAATAAATGTATTTTTTACAAATGATTATGATTTTTTTTGAGCGATGCTGCTGCATTTTCCTTCAACTCTCTTCAGGCATGGGAAAAATGCGGCATAGTGTGAACAGGCCCTACGCGCTCTCAAAGCCCTCCGCCGCCGCAAATGTGGCTGCATTCCGGCAGGGAGAACGTTTTCCGCTTGGGGTACGCCTTTTCTCAGGCGACGGCGCACAGCCAATAGGCCCATGTCACGCCGATCATGGTGGCAGTCCTCAGGAGCTGGTTGCAGAAGATGAGCTTGAAGGCCAGGCCGGGGCTGTAATATCCGGCGTAGGCCGGGAACTGGTGCCGGATGGTTCGCATGGGGGTGGAGAGGATGTTGCCGACGAGCAGGGCGATGATGACTTCCGGGGGGGTAAGCCCGCCCATATGCAGGGCGGAACCCGCGGCGGACAGGGAAGCGCCGATTTCGGCGGCGAGGCTCAGGAGCACGATGCCGAGCGCCTCCGGCCTGATGAACCCGATCCACGGGGTATGCTCGGAAAGCCACGCCTCTGCGGTGCGGAACAGCCCGTAGTGCTGCATCAGGTACATGGCGACGTAGACGGGGATGGTGAACATGACGAGCTTGGGCAGGCGGCGGCGGAACCGTTTCCACGCCTTGAGCGCGGCGCTTTTGAAGGTGACTTTTTCCTGAGGCAGCCGGCACTCGATGCAGGTTTCGCCATGAAGGGGCGGCAGGAGGAAATGCCCAAGGCCCACCGTAAACAGGGTTCGCAGCACGGCCGCCGCGAGGGTCAGCCCCGTATAGACGAGGGCGGGGGCGCCGAGCACGGGCCAGAGCATGAACAGCATGGTCGGCAGGTGGACCATATAGGCGGGCAGGCTGTTGAACAGGTTGGCGAGCACAAGCTCGCGCAGGCTGATTTCACCCTTGGCGTGGCTTTCGGACAGCAGGGCGTTGGCGGCGGCCGGGGAGAAGAAGGCCATGGAGAAGGACGCACCGGCGGCTTCGCGCAGCCGGGCGAGCCGCACCAGCGGCGCGGAAAGGCGGGCGAGGGGCCGCGTCCAGCGCAGCGCCTCAACGATATTGGCGATAAGCAGGCCAAGGCACATGGCGAACAAAAGCCGGGTGAGCGGTCGGCCCAGCGTCAGCCAGAACGGCATCGGATCGGAAGGTATCATGGGGGTCGGATACCACGCTTTCCAAGGAGAGGCCAGCGCGTATTCTTCCGTCTCCCGGCATTGTGTGAAGGCGGGAATTCGTGTAGATTGAGGCTTGCTCGAAGAGCCCCCCTTTAACCCTCGTAACTCTCCGATTGTCTCGCAAGGAGGTTCCCATGCTGATTCGTGAGTGGATGACCAAGGACGTCATCACCGTGACCCCTGACACATCCATGCTGAAAGCGTCGAAGTTGATGAAGGATCATAATATCCGGCGTCTTCCCGTCCTTGACGGGAAGCGCGTGGCAGGCATCGTTTCCGACAGGGACATCCGGGCCGCCTCTCCTTCCAAGGCGACGACGCTCGATATGCACGAGCTGTACTACCTCCTTTCCGAAGTGAAGGTAAAAGACATCATGACCAGCGATCCGGTCACGGTCTATGACACCGACGCCGTGGACGCCGCCGCCCTGATCATGGAAAACAAGGGGATCGGCGGCCTGCCCGTGGTCGACGGCTCCGGGGAGCTTGTGGGCATCATCACCGATCATGACATCTTCAGGGTGCTGGTGGACTTCTGCGGCGCGAGCAAGGGCGGCCTTCAGCTTGCCTTCATGCTTCCCGACAAGCCCGGCGTGCTGACCCCGATTTTCGAGGCCATCAGCCAGAACGGAGGCAACGTCCTTTCCGTGCTTACCTCGCGCAGCAAGACGCAGGAAGGGAGCAGCCACGTCTATATCCGTCTCCATGCGATGGACTCCGAAAAGGAAAAGGCCCTTATCGAAAATATGAAGAAAGCCATGCCGTTGGAATACTGGATGGATGACGAGTTCCACTGCAACAAGAATTGCTGATTGTTTCGGCTACGGCAGAAAGAGGGAGAGGCTTTCACGGAAGCCTCTCCTTTTTTGTATGGAAAGGAAACATCCCGCTATGCGGGAGGTTCCGAAAAGCTTAC
>URTO01000327.1 GCA_900550745.1 uncultured Desulfovibrio sp.
GTATCCCAGCCACCCATATAAACACCGGTATGCAGGCTGGCGGCACGGCCTGCGGCAAAGAGTCCGGGAACGCGCGTGCGGCAGTCGGTATCCGTGACCATTCCGCCGAAAATGTATTGGAACTGGGGCATCCATTCGGTTTTCATGTTGAAGAAATCAATGCCCAGCGCCTTGAGCTTGTTGGCGTTGAGCAGCATCCAGCCGCCGGTTGGGGTCATGGCTTCCACGCCTTCCGGAGTCATGGAACTGGTATCGAACCACAACGGCCCCTTGCCTGCCCGCTCTTCAAGCACCATACCGCGTATATTGTAGTGCGGATCCGATTTGGCGCCGTGAATGGGCGAATATTTGCGCATGAAATCTTCACCCTCGCTGTTCACGAAGCGTGCACCATAGGGCAACATGCCGGTCTGGCCTTCCCAAGCGAAGGCACGGGGGCAGGTCCAGTTCTGAAGGAATTCCATGTTTCGGAATTCCGCGCCTGCCTTGAAGCCCAGCATGGCCCCTTCGCCCACAGCGGTATTGCCAAGATAGGACATCTTGAACCCACCCGTATTGGTGCACAGGATCACCGCGCCTGCCTGAATCACCACCGGCATACCGCTGCGGGTATGAAAGCCCGCAGCGCCCACCACCCGGCCGTTCGTCCCGTCTTCCTTTATCAGTTCCACAAGCTGAACGTTGGAGAGCCTCCTTACGCCGCGCTGCTGCAATTGTTCATAGAGCGTATCACAGGTATGCGGGCCGCCCTTGCCGTAAGGGTGGTAGAAATAGTAGCGAATGAGCTTGAGATCGCGTTGAAGGATGTAACGCATGGAGCCGTCGGCATTGCGGGCGAACGTATGGCCCCAGCGTTCCAGATCGGCAAAGCGGGCATATGAGTTTTCCAGAACGCGGCGCGCAAAGGGCTGATCACACAACCCATCGTAATAATACACCAGTTCTTCCAGAAAATCGTCCACATTGCATTCATGGGGCACCACTCCCATATCCCCGCCGGACATCATCCCCAAGCCGCGCCAATCGCGCGAGCCCTTGTCCACAATAAGTACGTCTCCGGCATGTTCGGATGCGCTCAGGGCCGCCCATGAGCCGGAAAAAACTCCGCCAATGACAAGAACATCTGTTTTATGGAAAAGGGGCTTCATCCTAAAATCCTCCAAAATTGGTTTCCAGCGTATAGGGCAGGCGTTCCTTAAACGGATGTACGTCGATGGCCTCGGACGGGCAGCGCAATTCACAGAAGAAACAGGTCATGCAGTCGTCACGGAAAGTGACCCGCGCCTTTGCTCCGCAGGTCATGCAGCGCATACTCTCATCGAGGGCGTCAATATCATCAAGGCCGACACGGCATTCCGCAAAACCGGAAAGAGCGCCGCATTGCCGTTCATGCCGGGGTGCGGGGCGCACGCCTTCGCCGGGCAGCTTTTCCGCCACGGGGCGGTTTTCCTCACGCTCGCTGTGCATGTGGGCGCCCGATAGCAGGCGGTCAATGGAAATGGCCGCTTCCCTCCCCCCCGCAATGGCGCTGATAACGGAAGATGGGCCGGTGACGGCGTCGCCCGCGGCAAAAATATTCCAGAAGCTGGTTTCAAAGGTGACGCTGTCCACTGCAATGCGACCGCGCTCCACGGTGAGGCGTTCGGCAAAGGGGGCGAGATCGGCGCTTTGGCCGATGGCAAAAATAATGGCATGGGCTTCAAAAAGCCGCGTTTCTGCATCGTCGAATGTAGGGGCAAACCGGTGATTGGAGTCAAAAACCGAGAGGCAGCGCCGTACCATGATGCCGGATGCCTTCCCATCCCCTTCCACACGAAGCGGGCCCCATCCGGGATGAATGCCGATCCCGGCGGCTTTGGCGTCCTCTATGTTATGAGGAAAGGCGGGCATTTCTTCAGCTTGTTCCAGACAGATCATGTCCACATGGTCAGCTCCCAGCAGCTTGGCCGTAATGGCGGCGTCCACTGCCACATCGCCGCCTCCTATGACCACGGCCCGGCCCGAAAGCCTAGGTGCGCGGCCCATGCGTACATCGCGCAAGAACTCTACACCGTGGAACACGCCCGTGAGCTCTTCTCCCGCGATGCCAGCGCGACGGCTTACCCCATTGCCCGGCGCGACGAAAAGCGCCTTAAATCCCAACTCCGCCAAATCGTCAAAACCCACGTCGCAACCCTTGCCCACGCGTGTGCCGCATTGGAATTCAACGCCAAGCGCCCTCAACTGCTCCACCTGTGCGTCTACCACAGAATCAGGAAGGCGGTAGGCCGGAATGCCGTAACGCAACATGCCGCCCGGTTCGGGCAAGGCTTCAAAGACCTTCACCTGATAACCTTTTCGAGCCAAGAACCAGGCGCAGGAAAGACCGGCCGGGCCCGATCCGGCAACAGCAACTTTCTGGGCATGGCGGATGCGGGGTTTTGCCGGGGGGACATTCAGGGTGCGATCGCCAAGATATTGCTCAATGGCATTGATGTTCACCGCGCCGTCCACTTTGGCGCGGCTGCACTCGCTTTCGCACTGATGGGGGCATACACGCCCCGTGATGGCGGGAAACGGATTGCGTTCGCGCAGTTTCGCTGCGGCTTCGTCAATCTTCCCCACCTGCATCAAATAATTATAGGCGCGCATATCCGTACCTGCCGGACATTTGGCCATACAGGGAGACAGCACAGGTTGCTCCGTATCCAGGCGGAACACATCAAGGCCGCAGGTTTTAAAACAGGTGCCGCAACCAGTGCATTTTGAAACATCAATAGAGTTGATCACCGCTTTCCTCCTTGTTTGCATAGGCTCACAACGGACTTGTTGTCATCAAGAGCCATCGACATGCCGTGAAGTTTGTGCATGTCATCACAATAGAGACAAGGAGGGGTTCATGTTGAGTAGCAAACGCTACCGATGGCAAAATAATGTTAAAATTGTATCAATGTCTGCTAACGCAGCGGGATTTCAAAAAGAGAGGAAGCTAAGAGATACTATCATATTGATATAGTTGATATTTATAGATGTTCTACCTCCTCATCACGGCTCCGAGAAGGTAAGAAAGTCCCCCCTATACCATAGCAGCTCAGGGGTATACTCAGGACTGATCTCATATGCTAACCATATTTCAACCAGAGAAATGGGCGGTGGTGAGGGAAGTGAATTCATAGGTCGCGTAAAATACAAAGAAACCAACC
>URTO01000328.1 GCA_900550745.1 uncultured Desulfovibrio sp.
TTTAAAATAAAGTCGTACCTTTGCAACGCTTTCAACAAAAAGCACTTCTGAAAGGAAGTTTTGGAGAGGTGGCAGAGCGGCTTAATGCGGCGGTCTTGAAAACCGTTGACGTCGTGAGGCGTCCGGGGGTTCAAATCCCTCCCCTTCCGCCAAACTCAAAGCCGAACTTTCTAGGGCGGCCCGTAACCTATTGAAGAGATAGCGTTATGGGCCGTTCTTTTTTCAGGGGTGTCCCTCGAAACACGGTAAGCCACCTGCACGCGGAGACAGGCATGGCGGAAAACAACCTGCCGGGCCGATGAAAGAGAAGACTCTGTCAGGCATGTGGCTGCTTCATCTCCACAGCGTGGTGAAAAGACAGCCTTTTTCTCCAGATTTTTCCTTGGCGGGAGCCATAGCTGAGGCATTTTGAAGGTTATTTCTTTGGAACTTCAAGGAAAAAGCATCAGCCATTTTCTATAATTAAAAGAGAAAAGCTGACGTATCGGTGGGTTGCGGAATGTTCAGGCGCTGTGGGGGAGGCGGCACGACAAGGGCTGTCCTTTTTGATGAAGGCCGTCGGTATCGGATACGCTGCAAGCCCGGTTGGAAAAGGCCGCCTTCGCCCGGAGTGGGAAGGCGGCCCTATGGACGCTCAGTAGGCCAGCACCTCGTGCCCGTCTTCCGTGACCAGCACCATGATTTCCCACTGTGCGGAGGGCGCGCCGTCCGCCGTGCGGATCGTCCAGCCGTTGGCCTTGTCCAACACGACGGCATCCTTGCCCATGTTGATCATCGGCTCAATGGTAAAGAGCATGCCGGGAACCAGCAGCATGTCCGTCCCGCGCTTGGTGACGTAGCTGACGAACGGCTCCTCGTGGAACCGGATGCCCACGCCGTGCCCTCCCACTTCGCGGACTACGCTGTAGCCGTGCCTTTTCGCGTTGTCGTGCACGGCCTGCCCCATGTCGCCGAGGAAGCCACACGGCTTCACTTCCTGCAATCCCAGCTCCACGCATTCGCGGGCCACGTCCACGAGCCGGCGTTTTTCCCTGCTGACCGTGCCGATGCAGAACATCCGCGAGGAGTCGGAAAAGTAGCTGTTGTAGATGGTTGAAACGTCCACATTGACGATGTCGCCATCCTTGAGCACCACATCGTCGGAGGGGATGCCGTGGCAGACTTCCTCGTTGATGGAGGTGCAGGTGCTCTTGGGGAATCCGCGGTAGCCGAGCGGGGCGGGGACGCCGCCGAGTTCCTTGGTCTTTTCAAAAACCAGCCTGTCGATTTCGGCGGTGGTCATGCCCGCCTTGATGTGCGCCGCCACATGGTCAAGCACGGCGATATTGATCTTGCCGCTTTCACGGATGCCCGCGATCTGTTCGGGCGTTTTGAGGATGCTTCGGGGCGGGACAAGGTGGCCCTGATGGGCGTATTCGGTGATCCGGGCGTCGTATGGCGTGCGTGCGGCCTTGCGTTTGCGGCTTCCGCACCAGCTCAGTGTTTTGCGGTTTCGTTTCTGATCCACGGTGTTCTTTCTCCGAGTCTCTTTGGGGCGTGCGGGAAAGGGGGGGCGCAGCAGAAGGAAATCCCGCACGGGAAGCGTGCAGAGCATACTCCGCCCGGCCCGCGTTGTCGAATCCCGGCGGTGGGGGCTGTTTTAAATTGACATATCAAGCTATAGTGATATATCTTTTATCCGCGCGGAAACACGCTTTATTTATAGCCCCTTTGCGGAGATGTGCCCGCCGCCCGGAAAGGGCGGATGCCCACGGGAAACGCTTCCGGGAACGCCGTACCCGTCCGCAGGTTGCGGAAGGAAACATCCTGAACGGAGAGAACAATGGAAATCGAAACGCAATGCCTGTATGCCGGGTATTCCCCGAAAAACGGCGAACCGCAGACCTTGCCCATCTGCCAGAGCACGACGTTTAAGTATGAGTCGACCGAACAGGTCAGCAAGCTGTTTGACCTTGAGGAAGCCGGATTCTTCTATACCCGCCTCGGCAATCCCACCGTGGACGCCGTCGAGCAGAAGATCGCCATGCTGGAAGGCGGGGTAGGGGCGCTGTGCACCGCTTCCGGGCAGGCCGCAACCACGTTTTCCATCCTGACGCTTGCCGCCGCCGGGGATCATATCGTCAGCTCCTCCGCCATCTACGGCGGCTCGCTGAACCTGTTCGCCGTGACGCTCAAGAGGCTCGGCATTGAAGTGACCTTCGTGTCCCCGGAAGCCTCCGAAGAGGAGATTCAGGCCGCGTTCCGCCCCAACACCAAGGCGCTGTTCGGCGAGACCATCGCCAATCCGAGCATTGAAGTGCTGGACATCGAAAAGTTCGCCCGCATCGCCCATAAGAACGGCGTGCCGCTGATCGTGGACAACACGTTCGCCACGCCGGTTCTGTGCCGCCCCATTGCATTTGGGGCGGACATCGTGGTGCATTCGACCACCAAATACATGGACGGGCACGCCCTGCAAATGGGCGGCGTGATCGTGGACGGCGGAACCTTCGACTGGACGAACGGCAAGTTCCCGGAATTCACCGAGCCCGACGAGTCCTACCACGGAACCATTTATACGCAGGCCTTCGGCAAGGCCGCCTATATCGTCAAGGCGCGCACGCAGATGATGCGGGATATGGGGGCCTGTCAGACGCCGTTCGGGGCCTTCCTGATCAATCAGGGGCTTGAAACCCTGCCCCTGCGCATTGAGCGCCACAGCCGGAACGCCGATGCCGTCGCCCACTGGCTTGAGAAGCACGGCAAGGTCGAATCCG
Organism: uncultured Desulfovibrio sp.; assembly: GCA_900550745.1. Lineage (GTDB taxonomy): Bacteria > Desulfobacterota > Desulfovibrionia > Desulfovibrionales > Desulfovibrionaceae > Bilophila. The sequence goes on from URTO01000328.1 coordinate 2,757, forward strand.
TGAGCTACCCCACGCTGGACGGCAGCCCCTACAAGGAGCGGGCCGCAAAATACCTGCCCAACGGGTGCAGCGGCGTGATCTCCTTCTCGCTCAAGGGCGGGCGCGAAGCCGGCGCCCGGTTTATCGACAGCCTCAAGATGGCCTCGCTGCTCGTGCATGTGGCGGACATCCGCACCTGTGTGCTGCACCCCGCCAGCTCCACGCATCGCCAGCTCACCGACGAGCAGCTTGTCAGCGCCGGGATCACCCCCGGCATGGTGCGGCTCTCCGTCGGCATCGAGAACATCAAGGACATCATCGCCGATCTGGAGCAGGCTCTGGCGAAGGCGTAAGGAGGGAGTTGGCTTGGGGAGGGGGAAGGGCCCCTTTTCCAAAAGGGGCCCTTCCCCCTCCCCAAACCCCACCCC
>URTO01000329.1 GCA_900550745.1 uncultured Desulfovibrio sp.
GGATTCAGCCAAGGGGAAAACTGGAGAAAAAGGCCGCATGTTCACTGTACTGTGGAGATGAAACAAGCACGTACTATGACAGAGCCAAATGTCAAGTTGCTCGAAAATGTCCCAATCATGGAGTCCATCAACGGAAAAGCTGGATAAAAAGGCTGTATTTCCACAGCATGGTGAAAATACAGCCTTTTCTCCAGTTTTCCCATCGGTGGAATCCATAGCCAAGGCATTTTGCCGGTTATCCCTTTGGAACTTCAAGGAAAAAGCACCAATCATTTGCTATGGCACAGCCTTAAACGGCCAAAACGCCTGAACGGATTCCGTTCAGGCGTTTTGGGCTGTACCCTGTGATAATTCTGGGCCGTTTCCCTCAGGGGGCTACTTCCTGTAGATTTTCACCAGATTGGTGCCGCGGGGCTGTGGGGAAGAGGAGGTCGGCTGTCCGGCGGTGATGACCACATCTTCACCGATCCCGAACAGCGAGGACGAGGCGATGAAGCGTTCGGCGCGGGCGAGATGGCCCTCGTTGTCGCTGCCGACCTGATGCGGGAGCACGCCCCACGAGAAGTTCAGGGCCTTGAGGCTGGTCACGTCGGGGGTCAGCGCATGGATGGTCTGCACGGGGCGGCGCGCGGACAGCAGGCGGGCCGAGCTGCCGGAAAGGCTGTGCGCCACGATGGACTTGGCGTTGGCCTTCTGGGCCAGCAGACAGGCGGCGTAGGCGAGGAATTCGGCGGTGCCGTCGTTTTCGGGCTCCGCGATGCGGCGGGTCTCGGCCATGAGCTCCTCGGCCTTGGAAGCGATTTCGCTCATGAACTGCACCGTTTCAACGGGATAGTTGCCCATAGCCGTTTCCTCGGAAAGCATCACGCAATCCGCGCCGTCCAGAACGGCGTTGGCGACGTCCGTGGTTTCGGCACGGGTCGGGGAAGGGCTGGACACCATCGAAAGCAGCATCTGCGTGGCGACGATGACGGGCTTGGACGCCCGGTTGCAGGCCCGGATGATGCGTTTCTGCATGGCCGGGAGCTCAGGCAGCGGGCACTCGATGCCGAGGTCGCCGCGGGCCACCATGACGACATCGACTTCCTTGAGGATGGCGTCGAGCCGATCCACCGCGTTGCGGCGTTCGAGCTTGGCGATGACCGGGATGTCGCGGTCGCTGTGGCTGCGGATGATCGCCTTGGCTTCGCGGATGTCTTCGGGAGACTGCACGAAGGAGAGCGCCACGGCGTCAACGCCGAGGGCGAGCCCGTCCACGAGGTCTTTCTTGTCCTTTTCGGTAAGCGCGGGCAGAGGGATGGACTTGCCGGGCAGGGCGAGGCCCTTGCGCGAGGTGACGATGCCGTTGTTGTTGGCTTCGAGCTTGAAGAGCCCATCTTTGCGGTGTTCGACCACTCGGAACTGGAGGGTGCCGTCAGCGAGCACAAGGCGATCGCCCTGTTCGAGTTCGGCGAAAATTTCGGGGTGATCGAAAGGGATATACGGGAACTCGTCATTGCACATCAGCGCGGAGGGGCCGAGCAGAAGCTGATCGCCCTTGAGCACGTTCAGGGAACCTTCATTGGGGAGGGTGCCGATACGGATCTTGGGGCCGGAGAGGTCTTGGAGGATCGTGATGGGCGTCTTGTGGACGATTTCCAGTTCGCGGATCATCTTGATGAGGTCGACGAAGGAAGAGCTGTCGCCGTGGGAGAAATTAAGGCGGAAAATTCGGACGCCAGCCGCGATCAGTTTGGAAAGGACGTCACGTTTGTTGGACGCGGGGCCGATGGTTGCCAGAATTTTGGTTTTCATCAAGGAATCCTTTTGTGCCGGCCTTTCAGAGCAGAAGGGCACGGGTCGTCCGCCGTCTTCCGGCGATGATCGAAATGAGGCCGCCTTTCGGGGCACAGAGAGACGCTTAATGTGTTTTTCCTGCTGTTTTCGTCCCCTGTCAAGTCTTTTGGGCGCGCCCGCATGAGAAAGGAAGCGGGGCATCGCCTTGACTCAGGTTCTGCCCGCGCCGTATAGCTTCGGGAGCGTCTTTCCTTTTGAAACGAAGCGCCGCCTGACCGCGCGGCGTTGTTTTCCCATTTAACGACGGCTGGAGCACGATGAAGCAGATTGCATGGGATGAAGTGATGAAGCGGCTGGAGGTGGCCTCGAAGATTTGCAACGACGCCTCTCCCGTTCAGGTGGAAGGGCCCATTCACGTCGGTGTCGACCTTGGTACCGCCGACGTGGTGGTCATGGCGGTGGACGACAACGGGGTACCCGTGTCGGCGTTCCTTGAGTGGGCCACCGTCGTGCGTGACGGCGTGGTCGTGGACTACCACGGCGCAATCACCATCGTGAAGCGGCTCGTGGGCATGACGGAGGAGCGTCTTGGCCGGAAGATCACCGAGGCGTCCACATCCTACCCGCCCGGAACGGATGCTCGGCTTTCCATAAATATTCTGGACGCCGCCAACCTGCGCCTTGTGAGCACGGCTGACGAGCCGAGCTGCCTTGCGCGTCTGGCCCGGCTGGATCGCGCCGCGGTCGTGGACATCGGCGGCGGCACGACCGGTACGGCGATCATCTCCAACGGCAAGGTCACCGCCTCCGTTGACGACGCCACCGGCGGACATCATGTGACCCTTGCCATGTCCGGCGCGCTTTCGGTGCCCTACGAGGAAGCCGAGCTCAAGAAGCGCGGTGCGGACAACCGCCAGTACGCGCCCATCGTGAAGCCGGTTTTCGAGCGCATTTCCGACATCGTGAAGGCCCATATTTCCGGCCATGCCGTGGATACCGTGTATCTCACCGGCGGCACGTGCTGTTTCCCCGGCATCGCGCCCCTGTTTGAAAAAGAGCTCGGCATCAAGGTCGAGTGCCCCGATTATCCCCTTTTGCTCACCCCCCTCGCCATTGCGTGCCTGCCGCTGATGGAAGGGTAGGCAGTAGGCGGGGTGTGGAGAATATCGGGGAGGGGGAGAAGGAACACTTCTGGAGAAAGGCTTCCTTCTCCCCCTCCCCGAACCCCACCCCCTCATCCTCCTAAGACTTTTCTTTTTATCGAATCCCTGTTCGCAGCGTTCCCGGTCAATGGCGGGGCGGCGCCATCCTGCTGGGTATATATTTCACCGTCCTTAAGTTGTTGTATGCGTTTTCGCATTATAGTATCAATATCCATTTTATAA
>URTO01000330.1 GCA_900550745.1 uncultured Desulfovibrio sp.
GGTTATCCCTTTGGAGCTTCAAGGAAAAAAGCATCAACCATTTTCTATAACACAGCCTTTTATTTTCACAATGTATAGACTTTTTTTCTGATTTTCCCGCTGATGGCTCCATGATTGGGGCATTTTATTGGTTATTCCTTTGGAATTTCAAGAAAGAAAGCACCAACCGTTTCCTGCGGCACAGCCTTTTCTTACAACAATTCTCCGTACTTTTTGATGAATATGCCCTTAAGGGTCGTCGTCAGCAGCATGTAGGCCGCAAGCGTGGCGAACAGCCACGGGAAGAACGCGCCCGGAAGCGGCATCATGTCGAGGGCCTCACCCACGGGCGTAAACGGGATGCACGTTCCCGCCAAAATGCCGAGCGAAGTCAGCCCCGTCACCTGCCACGAGGCCCGGCTGCGCAGGAACGGAACCTTGGGCGTACGCAGCATATGGAGCACCAGCGTCTGCGTCCACAGCGATTCCACGAACCACCCGGCCTGAAAGAGGCTCACGAACAGGAGTTGTGTGCCCGCGTCCAGCGTCTCATACGTCCCCCCGAACACCAGCGGGCAGATGTAGGTATACAGCAGAACGAACGTCGTGATGTCGAATACCGAACTGGCGGGCCCGAACCAGATCATAAACCGGCTGATCGATGGGGCGTCCCATGCCTTCGGCTGCTTCAGGAAATCCGCATCGACGTTGTCCCACGGCATGGCCGTGCACGAAATGTCGTAGATGAGGTTCAGCACGAGGATCTGCAGCGGGGCCAGCGGCAGGAACGGCAGAAACGCGCTCGCCGCCAATACCGAGAACATGTTGCCGAAATTGGAGCTTGCCGTCATCTTGATGTACTTGATGATGTTGGCGTAGATCCTGCGGCCCTCGATCGCGCCCTGCTCCAGCACCATCAGATCCTTTTCCAGCAAAATGATGTCGGCGGATTCGCGGGCGATGTCCACGGCGGAGTCCACCGAAATCCCCACGTCCGAAGCCTTCATCGCCGCCGCGTCATTGATGCCGTCGCCCATGAAGCCCACGGTATGCCCGTTCTCGCGCAGACACGTCACAATGCGCGCCTTCTGCTGCGGGGTCAGCTTGGCGAAAATGTCCGTACGCTCCGCCGCCGCGCGCAACGCCGCGTCATCCATCGCCTCCACATCCGAACCGAGCAGCAGGGAATGGGACCGCAACCCCACCTGCCCGCACACGCTGCGCGTCACCGCGTCGTTGTCCCCGGTCAGCACCTTGACCGCGACCCCGTATTCCTTCAGCGCGGCTACGGCAGCCGCCGCGGAATCCTTCGGGGGATCGAGGAAGGCAAGATACCCGATGAGCACCATGTCCGACTCGTCCGCCACGGAAAACGCCCCGGCGACCATCGGATTCGTCTTGTGGGCCACGGCGATGACGCGCAGCCCGGCCTCGTTGTACCGTCGCACCGTGGCGAGGATCTCCTCACTCAACGCGCTGGTGAGCGGCTCCACATTCCCCTTGTATTCCGCGTAGCTGCAAATGGAGAGCATTTCCTCCACCGCGCCCTTGGTGATGATCTGCGTCTTGCCTGCCTTATCCGCCACAACCACGCTCATGCGCCGCCGGGTAAAATCAAACGGGATTTCGTCCACCTTCCGGTAATCCTGCCACAGCGGGAGCATGTTCGTCTCGTAGGCGTGATCCACGATGGCCTCGTCCATCAGGTTGCGCAGGCCGGTCTGATGATAGCTGTTCAGGAAGGCGTGGCGCAGGACGCGCTCATCCACATTGCCGTGCACGTCGAGCGGATATTCCAGCACGATGCGATCCTGCGTCAGTGTCCCGGTCTTGTCCGTGCACAGGATGTTCATGGCCCCAAGATTCTGGATCGCATTGAGATGTTTGACGATGACCTTTTTCCGGGACATGGCGACCGCACCCTTGGCGAGGTTGGCGGACACGATCATGGGCAGCATTTCCGGGGTCAGGCCCACAGCCACGGACAGCGCGAACAACGCGGCCTGCACCCAGTCGCCTTTCGTAAAGCCGTTGAGGAAGAGCACCACCGGAACCATGCCCACCATGAACCGGATGAGCACCCACGATACGGCGTTCACGCCCTTCTCGAAATTCGTGCGGACGCGCGTTTCCGCGACGCGCCGGGCCAAAGCCCCGAACAGCGTATCCTTGCCCACGGCGATGACGAGGGCCAGAGCCGAACCGCTGACCACCGTGCTGCCCATGAACGCGAGATTGTTGCATTCCAGCGGATTGCCGCCCGTCTGCGGCTGTGCGGCGGCCCACTTTTCCATCGGTTCGCTTTCGCCGGTCAGAGACGACTGGCTGACGAAAAGATCTTTGGTTTCGACGATGCGCACATCGGCGGGGATCATGTCGCCCGCGGCGAGCCGGATCACGTCGCCCACAACAAGCTCCGAAATCGGGCGTTCCCGGCTCTCGCCGTCACGCATGACCGCAATGGTGGTTTTGACCATCGCCTGCAGGCGTTCCGCCGCATTGCCCGAGCGCACTTCCTGCACAAACCGCAGGGCGCCGCTGATGAAAACCATGATGCCGACGATGAGAACGGCGGTGAGATCGCGATCCTCCGGCTCGACGATGACGTAGTCGGTGACGAAGGAAATGGCTGCCAAAACGATGAGAACGACGGTAAACGGGTTGATGAAGGCCTTGAACAGACGCTTCAGGATGGAGTCCGCCTTTTTGCGGGCAAGCTCATTCCTTCCGAACAGCGCCCGCATGATGTCGGGCCGGGGCTGTCCTTGGGGCGTCGTTTCGTAGGCTGCAAAGACCTCTTGCGGCGTCTGGCGGGCCGCCTCAAGAAGACGGGCGGACGCGGGGCGGCCCGCCAGTTCGCGGACTCCCTGCGTGACGTTCAGATCCTTTTCCGTTTTGTGCTGCTTTTTGATCATAGCTTCAACCTCATGAATGCTTTGCGGATCAGGCGGGAACCGATCCGGCGATGGCTCAGAATCGCGGCTGCAAGGCAGCCTTTCCACATGCTGGGAACGGACGCCGCACGAGCGGCGGGGTTCCCGGCGAACAACCTGCGGCAACAGGCAATGTCCACAACACACCTCCGATGTTGTCATTGATAAAATGAAGCGGCGACGGAGCGCAGCCTCATGCAACGCTGAGTG
>URTO01000331.1 GCA_900550745.1 uncultured Desulfovibrio sp.
TGGTAGCCGGGCTGAACGCGGACGGCACACCCAAGCGCACCCCCGCAAAAGCGGAGAACGCGCAGAGTTTCCTGCAACGACCAGTCAAGGGAGGCGTATGGGAACCACAAGCAACAGATAGGAGACCGAGGCATGTCCGATAAAGAAACCGCCGCTGGCGACCGCGCCGCGCAGATTGAGGCCATGCTCGAGCAGAGCAAGGGCACGGACATCATCGTCCTCCTGAAAGCTAAAGAAGCCGCAAAGAAGGCGGTCAAAGACGACCCGAGCAATGCCAATCTCGCGGCGCTCCAGCGTGCAAACAAAATGCTGGAGGATGCTCAAGTGGGCACGACGGAAAAGCGCGAAACGCTGAAAACGGCAACGGACGTACTCGAACACCTGCTCAAAAACGGCAGGAAAATCAAAAAAAGCAAACTGTATCAAGATATACGGAAGGGCATTCTGCGGCGCAACGCGGACCTGTCGTTCAGCGTGGGCAACGTCAACAAGTACGGAACCACGCTGCCGATGGCCGAGACGCCGGAAATGGTGGCTCAGGAAGCCGAGGAACGGGTCCGCCGCAAGGACAACGCGGACATCCGCATCAAGGAAGCCGAGGCCCGGCGCAAGGAACTGGCCGCCGACGTCGCCGAGGGCAAGTACATCCCCCGGGACATGGTCGAGCAGGAACTGGCCGCCCGGGCGGTCACGCTGAACTCGGGGCTCAAGTCCGCCGTCGAAGCGCAAGCGCTGGACCTCATCGAGACGGTGGACGGCAACCCCAAACAGGCGCACCGCTTCCTTGCCAAGATGGAGGCCGTCATCGATGGCCTGAGCAACAAATACGCCCAGCCGATGGAGATAGAGGTCAACCTTGACGATCCGTCCCTCAACCCCGAACAGGAAGAAAGCTGACGTCAGCGTCCGGCTGGCGGAGGCCCCTTCATGGCTTCCCAAAGGACTCGCCCGCGCTCTTGCGGGCGGGTCCCCTTACCGCTTTGCCTTCTCCAAGGCCGAACGGATAGTCATGCGCCGCCAGAAATGGCTGCCGCCCAGCCAGTGGGCGGAGCGCTACCGCATGGTGCGCATGTCGTCCCTGCCCGGCCTCTGGCAGAACGTCTTCACCCCCTACCTTGTCGGTGTCATGGACGCGGCCCGCTTCCCGGGTGTGGAGGTGGTTATCCTGTGCAAGACGCCGCAGACGGGCGGCTCGGAGGCCGCGCTCAACGTGCTCGCCCAGATGATCGACCTCTCGCCCGGCCCGGCTATGGTCGTCTTCCCGGACGAAATCACGGCCAAGGAAAACGCCAAGGACCGCATCCTGCCCATGCTGCAGGACTCCCGGCACCTCCGCGGCTATCTCTCCGGAGCCGTCGACGACGCCTCAAGCATCCGCATCAACTTGAAACACATGCCCATCTATCTGGGCTGGTCCGGCTCCGTCTCCCGGCTCGGCAACAAACCCATCCGCATCCTCGTGCTGGACGAGCTGGACAAGTACCAGAACCCACGCAAGGAGGCGACGTCGGAAAGCCTTGCCGAAAAGCGCACCATCTCTTGGAAGGAGCGCAAGTTCATCTTCAAGCTCTCGACGCCGACCACGGAAGACGGCCCCGTCTGGACGGCCTATACGGAGGAAGCCCACGCCCGCTTCGAGTACCACGTCATCTGCCCCTGTTGCGGGGCCGCGCAGCTCATGAGGTTCGACCAGATCCGCTGGCCGGAAGGCGAACGGGACCCCGAGAAGGTACTCGCCGGGCGGCTGGCCGTGTACCAGTGCGAGCACTGCGGCGGCCAGTGGTCGGACGCCGACCGCGACCGGGCCGTGCGCAAAGGCTTCTGGGTGGAGAAAGCGTCCGGGCTGGAGCTGTTCGCCCACCTGCACCAGCACAGGCCGGTCAAGATCGGCTTCCACCTGCCCGCGTGGAACAGCTATTTCGTGTCCCTCTCCGAAGTGGCGCACGCCTTCCTCAAGTGGAAAAAGACGAACAGGCTCGAAGACCTCAAGAACTTCATGAACCAGTACAAGGCCGAACCGTGGAAGGAAGTCCGCGCCGAGCGGCAGGAAGACGGCCTCCTCGCCCTGTGCGACATGCGCCCCCGCGGTGTCGTGCCCGCCCCCCTCAACGGCGTGCCCCGCGTGGCCGCGCTGGTGGCGGGCGTGGACACGCAGGCCAAGTATTTCCGGTACGTCATCCGAGCCTTCGCCCCCGGCGACACCGAGGAAAGCTGGCTCATCCAGTGCGGCACCGCGCCGACGTTCGAGTCCCTCTCCCAGACCCTTTGGCGCAACGTCTACCGTGACGCCGAGGGCAACGAATGCCGCGTCAGCGCCTGCGTCATCGACGCGATGGGCGCGCCGGGACGCACAAAACAGGTCTACGCATGGTGCGCGCAGCAGGGAGGCCGGGCCATGCCGTTCAAGGGCGAGCAAAAGATGGCCACGCCAGTAAGCTACTCGCCCATCGAATTCTTCCCCGACGCGAAGGGCTCCAAGATCAAAATCCCCGGTGGCGTACTGCTCCGGCGCGTGGACACCACGTTCTTCAAGGGCGACCTCGCGGAAAAGCTCTCCGTCACGCCCGGCGACCCCGGCACCTTCTGGCTGCACGCGAACACGGTTCAACAGGGCATCGGCGAAATGGGGGGCATCCTCGCCGACTACGCCAAGGAAATGTGCGCCGAGGTGTTCAACCCCGAGAAGCTGATCTGGGAGAACCCCCACCAGCGCCCCAACCATTTCTGGGACTGTGAAGTGATGGCGCTCGTCTGCGCGTGGGAACTCGGCATCCGCAACTGGGAAACCCCGGATCCGGAACCCGCGCACACGGAGCCCGCGCCGATGGCGGCCCCAGCCGTCCCCATGCCCATGCAGCGCTCCGTCCCCCGAAGCATCGCGGACAGGCTGGCCAGATTGAGGAGGTGAACGATGGAAGACCACGAAGAAGACGGCTTTACTTTGGACTGGCGCGAAGCCTGCGCCCTGCTCGGATGCAGCCAGTCCCATTTCTACAACCTCGTGAATGCCGGGGGCATCCCCGCCGTGCGCAACGGCAGACGGAAAAGCTTCCGGGTCCGGCGCGAGGACTGCCTGCGCTACCTGACCGGCTGGCGTGAGCCGGAAGGGTTC
>URTO01000332.1 GCA_900550745.1 uncultured Desulfovibrio sp.
TCATTGGGACATCCGTCCGTGAGGATGACATCGTATTGGCGGATTTAAGATTGCCTGACGGGGAAAGTACCACGCTGAAACTGATGGCAATCATCTCAGCAAACCCACGCACGAACGATTCCTTCCTCACCACGGATACGAAGTAGGTAAAGCCCAAAATGATCAGTGCCGCGTCGAACAGGCAGAACCCCAGAGCCGCCAGCGGGCTGTCGAACACGATGTAAGGCAGCAGCAGGAAAGCGACGGTAATCATATAGGCCACGCCGGTATATACCGCCGCCTTAAGCGGATGCTTTTCCGAACTGTCAGCCTTCTTGGACAAATATTCGGAAGCGGCCATCGACAGCGTCGCCGCCACCCCGGTAATGAACCCGGCCATGCCGACCATGCGGTTGTCATTGAGGGCCAGCGTAAACCCGGCCAGAGCGCCGGTCAGCTCAACCAGCGCGTCGTTGAGGCCGAGTACCATCGAGCTTATATAACTGAGTTTTTCCTCGTGAATCATGGCCGCAAGCTGCGCCTCGTGACGGGTCTCGTCTTCCATGATGCTCCGGGCTTCGGGCAATTCCTCCATGAGTTTCCGGTAATTCTCCGCGGAATCGTCTTCCCCGCCTTCCATCAGATTGATCACGAACACGAGCCCAAAAACTTTCCCAAGCACCACAAACAGCCACACCCGAAACATATCGGCTTTGGCTTCAGTTCCCGTATAACGGCCCCATACCGCACAATGCAGGCCTTCATCACGAGACATCTTTTCAAGGATTTCACGGTTTTTCGGCAAACTGGCCTGTTTTGCCAGCGCCGCGTACACACGCTGATCCGTGGCCTCGCGGCCCTGCATCCTTCGGATAACGGCCAACGTCTCTTCCTTCATAGTTGCCTCCTCATAACCTACCGCTTTAATTGGCTTCACCGGAAATGGCAACCACTGAGAAGGGCTTGTCAGGGCCTTCCGAATGCAGCGGCAAGGAGCATGACGGCGGTACCGAGCTGAAGCGGATCATGCCATACGCTTGCACCCTCCGGGGCCCGGAGAGTCCATATGCAGGGCACGCAGGGAGCCGAAATGCACGCTCCGGCGGCAAGCCGATCCAAGGGGAAAAAGTCGTTGGTCGGCGCCGCGTCGAGCAGACACCCAAACAGCGGCAATCCGGATAGATCGTCCGGCACGCAGGGGGTGCAGCCGGAGAGCGCCCCACAAGCGGCGCGGGCCTTTTCCCCATCCAAGTCGCACAGGAAAACCTCGTAGCCCGCGCGGGCCAGCGTCTCCGCACCGGCCCGGCCCACAGGCCCGGCCCCAAGCACAAGGGCGCGCTTTTCCAAACCCTTCCGCGCCGCCATACGTATCAGGGCGGTGGCAAACCCGCGCCCTGTGGCCCGCCCGTTTTCGCCTACGGTGCCGGTCAGGATGTTCTCAGCAAGGAACGTATCGTCGTCAGCCCAGATGAACAGATCAAACCCACCGCCCTTGGCGACCTGAAAGCCGGGCACGTCCGCCGGGAGCACATCGGCCTCAAAGCCAAGGTGGGCCGCAATGGAGGCCAATGAGTCCGCAAACCCGCCGATAACCCCTTCCCCAGACGAAATCGGAATCGCGCCTACCCGCAACTCCCGCACACCTGCGCGGGCGGTTTCGGGGGCGATGCCAAGCGTCCGGGACGCCAGCGTCAACAGATCGTCACCCGTCAGCTCTTCAAGCCGCCTTTCGTAGGTGGCCCATTCCGCTTCCATACCGGCAATATCGTTTTCCGTCAGCCGAGTCATGGCTCCTCCTTGGGATGGCGTGAATGTGGAAAACATACCCTCTGCGAACAAGGAAAGGCTGCGTCATGGGAAACGGTTGATACTTGATTTCTTGAAATTCCAAAGGAATAACCGATAAAACACCCCAACCATGAAATCCACCAGCAGAAAATTGATAAAAAGCCTATATTTTCATCATGTTACTGATACAAAACAACTACATGCCATGACAGAGCCAAAGGAAAAACTCCCCTCTTCCCCAAGGCTTCGGGTGGGAAGCCGTGCGGAGGGGATCACAATGTACCTGTAGGTTGAGGGGAGGATATGCCGGGAGCGGCATTTCAGCAAAGGTTTTCTCCGGTGCGGGGAAGATGCGGGAGGTACGGGGAGAAACAAGCCCGACGCCGGTAAGGACGATGGGACGCCGACTCATGAAGCCCCCCGGTTAAGGGCGGCATACCCCGCAAGCAACCCGCCGTTAAGTGGGGCAGGTTGGCTGCAATTGGGGCGCGCTTCTCCAATTGAAGCCACCCTTTCCAACGCGCCTTTCCAGCCCGTTTCCTTGCCACCCCCTGCAAATGCGCCATACAGCCGCTGGGCGGGATGCCACTTCTTCCGCGTCCTGCCCCGCAAAGGCCAGGGTTGCGGCCCACGGGCCCGAAAGCAGGTTTCCACCACAACGGAGCCGTCCCCTTTCAGGGCTGCGGGCCAGCGTCGGCTTCAAACCGAACGTTCCAAGCCTCCCGGCACGAACGCGCCGGGCATCTCCGACCCCGCAAGCGGCAAAGCGCGGAGACGCTTTACCATGCCCTGCGGATACGCTACGTTCTTCCTTGACCCCTTTCATATATCAAAGCGTACAGGCCCCATAAGATATTGCCCAGCGGAAAAATCAAACGCCTCCAACCATACAGGATTCCCCATGCCAAGAACTTCCGCCCCGTGCTTTTTCCTTGATCTCCGGGGCCGATCCATGCCGCATATGACAATCTCATATATCTATGAACAACGGGAGGGCGAGGGTGAACCATTCCCAAAAGCCCGGTAAAGGTGCCGTACCTGACGAGGAACCAAAAGCCGATTCCCTCCGCGAGCGTGTCTATCAATACCTCAAGGACGCCATGCGTGCGGGAAACCTGCGGTATGGCGAATTCCTCGATCAGGACAGCATTTGTGAAACCCTCGAAGTCAGCAAGACACCCTTGCGCGACGCCCTTATCCGCCTCGAGGCGGAAGGCTTCGTAACCATCCTGCCCCGCAAAGGCGTATACATCAACCCGATCTCACTGGATTTCATCAAGAGCGCGTACCAGATCATCGGCTCCATCGAGGCCGACTGCCTCAACGAAGTCTTCA
>URTO01000333.1 GCA_900550745.1 uncultured Desulfovibrio sp.
GATCCTTGGTGTAGCCCTTGCCCTGCATACACCATTCAAAATAGTTGCTCCACGAAAGTTCATTCCCCCATGAATAGCGGCTCCCGCCGATCATGGAGTTGGTCTGTTCGGTACAAGAGTTCTGCGCGTTCTGGAAGGCTTGCTCTTCGGGGGTAAGGGCCTTGGTAGCGCAGCCGCCGAGCATGAGGAGGGCGGCGGCAAAGATGGCGGTCTTCAACATGGTATTCATGGTATCCTCCTGAAATGAGTAAAAACGCTGAAACAGGCGGCTTGGCAGGGGCTTTTCCGCCCGTGTAGTGGAATATACGGCGAATCTGTGGGGCATCAATGAAAATCATCTTAATAATAGCCTAGTTGGATGATTTTCAAGGGGGATTGGGACATATTTACAACGTGCCCTTTTTCTATCACACTGGAACCTTGCCTGAAAACAGGCTGCAAAAAGAAACGACTGCTCTCGGCGGCGTATGGAGCCCCGACTGCATTCCCGTGAACGGAAGGAGCAACACTGCATGTGCGGAATTATTGGTTATGCCGGGCATCGTCCGGCTGTTCCGGTCATTATCGAAGGCTTGCGGCGCCTTGAATACCGCGGGTACGATTCCGCTGGGGTCGGCTTCATTCAGGGCAAGGAGCTTAAGGTCATCAAGGCCGAGGGCAAGCTGGCGGCTCTGGAAGAAAAGCTCGCCCATTATCCCAACACGGTCGCCATGAACGGCATCGGTCATACGCGCTGGGCCACGCACGGCGTGCCCGCCGAACGTAATGCCCATCCCCATATCGGCGGCGATAACGAGCTTGCCGTCATCCACAACGGCATCATCGAGAACTTTCAGGAGTTGAAGGAAAACCTGCTTGCCAAGGGGTATGTCTTCAAATCTGAAACCGATACGGAAGTCTTGGCCCATCTCATCGCGGAAGGGCGCAAGCACAACCCCACGCTGCTTGAAGCCTTTGCCTGGGCCCTGCGCCAGGCCCACGGCGCGTATGCCGTGGCGGTCATTTGCCCCGACGAACCGGGCACCATCCTTTCCGCGCGCATGTCCGCCCCCCTGATCCTCGGCGTGGGCGTGGGCGAACATTTCATTGCTTCGGATATCCCGGCTTTCCTGCCCTATACGCGCGACGTCGTTTTTCTGGAGGACGGGGAAATCGTCCGCATCACGGACGCCACATGGCAGGTGCTCTCCCTTGATACGCTTGAGCCCGTCCATAAGGAAGTGCAGACCGTCCAGTGGGACATGCAGGCCGCACGGAAGGGCGGCTTCAAGCACTTTATGCTCAAGGAAATCTTTGAACAGCCCAAGGTCATCTCGGATTGCCTTGCTGGGAGGGTGGACGAAGAGAAGGGCATGGTCGTGCTGCCGGAGCTTGATGGGCTTCCCATCCCCTCCCGCCTGCGGATCATCGCCTGCGGAACCTCATACCATGCGGGCATGTGGGGGCAACACCTGCTTGAGGACTGGGCGCGTATGCCGGTCGTCCCGGAAATCGCGTCCGAGTTCCGGTACCGCAACGTCATCCTTGAGCCTGACGACATGGTTCTTGTGATCAGCCAGTCCGGGGAAACGGCGGATACGCTTGCGGCGCTCCGGCTTGCCAAGGAAAAAGGCTGTATCGCCATCGCGCTGTGCAACGTCGTGGGCTCGTCCATCCCGCGTGAGGCGGATGCTGTGCTCTATACGCAGGCCGGGCCGGAAATCAGCGTGGCGTCAACCAAAGCCATGTGCAGCCAGATGGTCATCATGGCTCTCATCGCGCTCTATTACGGGCAGCGCAAGGGGCTGCTCGACGCCAAGACCCGCCATGAGGCCCTTGCCGCGCTGCACGGCCTGCCGAAGCAGATTGAGGATGCCCTGCCCGCCATGCGGGAAACGGCACGGAGGTTATCCCCGCTGTATGCGTCCGCGAGCAGCTTTTTCTATCTGGGGCGCGGGCATGCCTTCCCCCTTGCGCTGGAAGGGGCTTTGAAGCTCAAGGAAATTTCCTACATCCACGCGGAGGGCTATGCCTCCGGGGAGATGAAGCACGGGCCCATCGCCCTGATCGAGCCGGAATTCCCGACTTTTGCCCTTGCCTTCAATGATGCGTTGTTTCCAAAGGTCAAATCGAATATCGTGGAAGTGCAGGCCCGCCGAGGGCCGGTCATCGCGCTGGCCAATCCGGGGGCGGATCTGCATGTGGAGCACCTGTGGACGATTCCCGCCGCGTGGGGCCCGTTCAGCGCGTTTTTGGCGCTCCCGGCCATGCAGTTGTTCAGCTATGAAATGGCCGATTATCTCGGCAAAGACGTGGATCAGCCCAGAAACCTCGCCAAGAGTGTGACTGTCGAATAACCGGCATCCGGCGAGGGGCATCCCGACCGTCGCCGGATACCTCCCGAAAGGCAAAGGAAGGCGGCGGAGCATCATTGATGCTCCGCCCTGTTACATTCGGGACGTTTTATGGAAAACCACCTTTGGAGAAGGGACTTCTCCAACGAACCTTCAAAAAAAGGAATGGTCATGCATACCCCGGAAGGACTCGTATCCAAGCCCTGTGTGGGGAGTGTGGAAATAGTTTGGAACCGTTTGCTTGAAACGCTCAAGGCCTTGAATGTTCCGCTGTTCGCTACGGTGGATCACGCCGCCAACGCGCGCGCCGCCGGGTTGTTCATGCCCGAAACCCGCGTCGCCTTTTTCGGCAAGCCTGCGGTCGGGACGCATCTGATGCTGGAGCGCCCTGAGGTTGCCCTCGAACTGCCTCTGCGCATCGTGATTTCCGAAGTTCCCGGCGAAGGGACGATGCTCTTCATGCCAGACATCCTGTGGCTGGCCCATCGCTACGGCATAGATCCGCAGCTCGACAGCCTCAGGAAGACCCTTGGTTTTCCGGATGTTTTTGGGGATGAACGAAAAGTATATTTGACGGGAGAAGCCTATTTTGAAGTTACACAGGATAGTCTGCGTCCCTTTTTGGTGGAATTTGAAGGAGCCTGCGTTAAGGTGTTGGGAACGCAATTTAATGTAAGAGCAGATCCGACGGGCCCTTCTTTCACTACATTGGTTTCCGGTTGTGTGAAAATAGTGCATAAAAATCAGGTTTTGCAGTTGGAAC
>URTO01000334.1 GCA_900550745.1 uncultured Desulfovibrio sp.
TATACCGCTTTTCGACGAACTCCGAGAGGTGTTTGTACATGGTGCAGTATTTCCAATAGCTGCGCGGGCTTTTGAGCGGCAGCTCGCTGAAACGGGGCCTTTCCATGTCGTCATGAGCGATATGGCCCCGCAGACGACCGGAACGAAATTTACCGATCAGGCCCGCTCCCTTGAGCTTTGTCTGGAAGCGCTTGCCGTCGCCGAAAAGTATTTGGTGAAGGGCGGCAGTTTTGTGGTCAAGATTTTCATGGGGCCGGACGTCGGGGAACTGCTCAAGGGAATGCGTCCCCGTTTTGCCCGTGTGACCTCATTCAAGCCTCAAAGTTCCCGCATGGAAAGCAAAGAGACGTTTTTCGTCGGGCTTGGCTTCAAGGGGCGCGAGGCGGAAAGCGTCCGGGATTGACTGTTTGCGCGGCCCCGGCTATGACCCTTTTCCTTGTTTGAAGGTATGAGGGAGGCCGGCCCCGCAGAGGCTTCAGCCGGGGAACATTGCTCCGGCCTTGTTTTGAAACATTCAGGAGGATTCAATGTCTGGACACAGCAAATGGGCCAACATCCAGCACCGTAAAGGTCGCCAGGATGCCAAACGAGGTAAGGAATTTACCAAGGCAGCCAAGGAAATCATCATCGCAGCCAAGAACGGCGGCGATCCTGCCGGTAATTCCCGCCTGCGTGCGGCCATTGCCGCTGCCAAGGCGATCAACCTCCCCAAGGATAAAATCGAAGCCGCCATCCGCAAGGGTACTGGTCAGGATGCCGGCGGCGATCTCACGGAAATCAACTACGAAGGTTACGGTCCGGGCGGCGTCGCCGTCATCGTGGAAACCGCGACCGACAACCGCAACCGTACCGTGGCCGAAATCCGCCATCTGATGAGCAAGGGCGGCGGGTCTATGGGCGAAAACGGCTGTGTGAGCTGGAAGTTTGAACGTAAGGGCGTCATCCAGTTCTCCAAGGAAAAATATACCGAAGACCAGTTGATGGAAGCCGCGCTCGAAGCGGGTGCCGATGATCTGCGTGATGAAGGCGACGTGTGGGAAATCCAGACCGCTATGGCCGATTTCAATGCCGTCCGCGAAGCCTTTGAAGGCGCCGGGCTGGAAATGATTTCCGCCGAGCTCAATCAGGTTCCCCAGAGCACGATGGAAGTCGATCTCGAAACCGCCCGCAAGCTCCTGCGCTTCATCGAACTGCTTGAAGACAACGACGATGTCCAGAATGTCTACTCCGATGCGGACATCTCCGACGAAATCATGGCCCAGTTGTAAGGCTGTTTAGGCCGTGCTGTTTTGAAGGTAGAGGGGAGGGAAAGCGTTTTCCTTTGGAAATGTTTTCCCTCTCTTTTCAAAATCTGCCATTGT
This sequence comes from uncultured Desulfovibrio sp., assembly GCA_900550745.1. Classification (GTDB taxonomy): domain Bacteria; phylum Desulfobacterota; class Desulfovibrionia; order Desulfovibrionales; family Desulfovibrionaceae; genus Bilophila. The sequence goes on from URTO01000334.1 coordinate 1,362, forward strand.
GGCAAAACAGCGCCCTGTTGCTCCTTTCAAGATGGAAGCGCCCCGGCGTTTTCCGGTGGGGGCGCCCCGCTTTTTGCCGTGTCTCCATTCGGGGCGCGGAAATCTCTTCCCTCTTTTTTTCATGTCGCAATCCATCACCATCATCGGCATCGACCCCGGCTCCCGGAATACGGGGTGGGGAGTGGTGCGCGAAGTGTCCGGCGTGCTCCAGCTTGTGGATTGCGGGGTTATCCGCCCTCCGCTCAACGGCGAGTTCGCTTCCCGGCTTGGGGTCATCTTCAAGGAAATGCATCGGGTGCTCGGCCGCCTGAAGCCGGATGAGGCGTCTGTGGAACAGGTTTTTACCGCCAAGAATGCGGCGACCGCGCTCAAGCTCGGCCAAGCCCGCGGCGCGGCCATTGCGGCCTGTGCGGCCTACGATTTGCCTGTGCGGGACTACGAACCCACGGTGATCAAGAAATCGCTGGTGGGCGTCGGCAGGGCCGACAAGGAGCAGGTCAGCTTTATGGTCGGGCGCGTACTCGGCGTGAAGCCCGATTGGGCCGTGGACACGGGCGATGCGCTGGCCGCCGCGATTTGCCATTTGACCCACCGCCGTTTCGAGCGGCTTGCCCGCCTTTCCGCCCGCTGATGCCTCTTGCCTTTCATGGCCTGCCAACGGTATTAGAAGACTGTAGTTCTACTTGAAACCATCCCGCAAATATGTTCCCTTTGAGGAATCACGCGGCAGCTATGCGGCGAAAAGGAGGTTTCTTATGATAGCTCGATTCACCAAGGTTGTCTTTGCGGCGGCGCTCGTTTGCGCATTGTGCCTGCCTGCGGCTGCGGCGCAGTCTACCGCGGATTTGACCGGCAAGCACTGGCTGCAGTCTTCCCAAAACGAAAAGCTGGCCTTTTTGTATGGTGCATCCAACATCATCGCCATCGAACAGTTGATCGCCCAGAAACAGGGGACGAAGGCCTCTCCGTTCGTTACGGCATGGATAAAAGCTTTCGGCGACACCAACTGGACGGATATCCAGAAAAAGGTGGACGCGTGGTATGCCGCGCATCCGGATCAGGCGAACCGCGAAGTCTTTGACGTGCTTTGGTACGAATTCATGGTTCCCGCCGGCAAGTAGCCCGGCGGCATATCTTGATAATCCCACCCCGGAAGGGGTGACAGGAGAAGTGCAATGAAACGTCTTTCCGCCATACTTTTGGTAGGCACTTTGGTTTTTGGGGCCGTTGGCTGCACGAACATGAACAAGACCCAGCAGGGCCTCTTGAGCGGCGCTGCCGGGGGTGCGATCCTCGGTGCGGGCCTTGGCGCCCTCACCGGCGGAAGCGGGACGACCGGCGCCCTCATCGGCGGCGGCCTCGGCGCCCTTGCCGGCGGCATTTACGGGCACAGCAAATAGGTAGGGGAGAATGCGGGGGGAAGGGAAACTTTCTGGAGAAAGTTTCCCTTCCCCCCGCGCCCCCCATCCCTTCAAAGACTTTCGACTGGTGGGGAGGCGGCGCGACGGCTTTCCCGTGTGGGCATAAGGGAAATTGATGCTGTCGCCAAGCACAGCACTTGCCGATGGGCTTTCCCGTGTGGGAATAGGGGAAATCAAGAGCGCCTATGGTGCCTCGTATGGCTTGGGTTTTCCTGTGCGGGAACGGGAGACGTGCCTTCGGTATCGGTCTATTTTATTATAAAAAAAACAATGAGCGGGAATGGAGAACCAT
>URTO01000335.1 GCA_900550745.1 uncultured Desulfovibrio sp.
AGAAAGGGGCCTCCTCCCCTCCCCAGATTTTGCCTTTGGAAAAAAAGAACAAGAAGGCGGGGGCTTGCCTAATCGCAAAAAAATAAACATACTATTGAGAAACACTTCTTGTAGCGGGGCCGCCTCCGGGTTCGGGGGCGGGGGCCGCATCACCTGCAACCAGGAAAAAACAATGGAACAGACTCCTGCTGAACTCTGGAAACAACGGTCCATAGCCATTGCGGCTACGGTAAAGGAAGTCGCGTCGGTGGACGAGGCTTTGCAGTACGCCCTCGAACTGTGTCAGGCCGCTGAGCCTCATGAGCAGCTCATGGGTGCCGAGCCGGAACGCAAGGGCAATATCCTCGCCGCGCCCGGCCTGCCCGCTGAGCAGGCCGAGTTCCTCCGTAAGGGGTGCGAAGAGAAGGGCCTCGTTTTGGTTGAGGAGGGGCTGCGGGAATACGCCGGCGGCATGGAAGTCGGCATTGCGTGGGCCGCGTGCGGCCTTGCCGATACGGGGACCTGCGTGGTTGAGAGCACCAATGAAGACATCCGGCTGGCGACCATGCTCCCGGAAACGAGCGTGCTGCTCATCCGCCGTTCGACCATCCTGCCCGGCAATGAAAACGGCGCTGAGGTGCTCCAGAAATTCTTCGGCAAGGCCGAACCTGAATTTCTGGCCTTCATCAGCGGCCCGAGCCGTACCGCCGACATCGAGCGTGTGCTGACGCTGGGCGTTCACGGCCCGCTGTACCTCCATGCCGTGCTCATTAATGACTGATTTCCGTACGGGAACCCGCTTCCCAACCGATTTACCATAAGGATTGCCATATGAAAGAACCCGCACGCGATATAAAAAGCTACCGTACCGACCTGTCCGCCGCGTTGGAGGATACGTTCCAGCGCCGCGCCCTGGACAAGTTCGCGGTGGATTACCGGGCCAGCCGCGAGCGTATCTACTCCGGCCTGAACGACCGTGAGCTGATCGCCGAGGTTGCCGCCCGCAAGGACGAATCCGTCAAGCATCTTGATGAACTGTTCAAGCAGTTCAAGGCAGAGGCCGAAAAGCGCGGGGTGCAGGTGCATCTTGCCAGAGATGCCGCCGAAGCCAACCGCATCATCGCCAAGATTGCGGAAGACAACGGCTGTAAGATGGTCGTGAAGTCCAAATCCATGACCGTCGAGGAAATCCAGACCAACACGGCCCTTGAAGCCAAGGGCATGGAAGTGGTGGAAACCGACCTCGCGGAATGGATTATCCAGCTTCGCCATGAAGGGCCTTCCCACATGGTCATGCCCGCCATCCACCTGTCCCGCACGCAGGTTGCCGACACCTTCACCAAGGAAACCGGCAAGCACCAGACCGAAGACATCACCAGCCTCGTGCGTGTGGCCCGCCGTGAGCTGCGCCGCAAGTTCGCCGAAGCCGACATGGGCATTTCCGGCATGAACTTCGCCGTGGCCGAATCCGGCGCCATCGGCCTTGTGACCAACGAAGGCAACGCCCGCATGGTCACCACGCTGCCCCGCGTGCACGTTGCGGTGGGCGGCATCGACAAGCTGATCCCCTCGTTCGACGACGCGATGGCCACCCTCCGCGTGCTGCCGCGCAACGCCACGGGCCAGCATCTGACCTCCTACGTTACGTGGATCGCCGGAGGCGTGCCCACGGCTTCCGCGCCCGACGGCAAGAAGAGCATGCATGTGGTGTTCGTGGACAACGGCCGCAAAGCTGTGCTTAACGACCCCGTCCTGTCGCAGGCCCTGCGCTGCGTGCGCTGCGGCGCGTGCGCCAACGTGTGCCCCGTGTACCGCCTCGTGGGTGGGCACCGCATGGGCTACATCTACATCGGGGCCATCGGCCTCATCCTGACCTACCTGTTCCACGGCAAGGACCGCGCCAAGGCGCTCGTCCAGAACTGCGTGAACTGTCAGGCCTGTAAGAGCGTTTGCGCGGCGGGCATTGACCTGCCCGGCTTGATCGAGGAAATCCGTATGCGGTACATTGAGCAGGACGGCAACAGCCTGCCTATGAACCTGCTGGCGTCCACCCTCAAGAACCGCAAGGCGTTCCACTCGCTCCTGAAGTTCGCCAAGTACGCCCAGAGGCCGCTTACCGGCGGCGAGCAGTTTATCCGCCACCTGCCTTCCATGTTCGCCAAGGACAACGAATTCCGCGCCCTGCCCGCCATCGCGGACAAGTCGTTCCGCGATCGTTGGGAAAAGCTGGATCGTCCGGCTTCCGCGAACCCCTCGCTGCGTGTGGCCATCTTTGCGGGCTGCGTGCAGGACTTCGTGTACCCCGAACAGCTTGAAGCGGCCGTAAAGCTCATGCAGGGCCATAACATCCATGTGGACTTCCCGATGGATCAGTCCTGCTGCGGCCTGCCCGTGGTGATGATGGGCCAGCGCGAAACCGCCCGCGACGTGGCGCTCCAGAACATGGACGCCTTTGAAAAGGGCGACTACGATGTCATCCTGACCCTCTGCGCCTCCTGTGCTTCGCAGCTCAAGGAAGGCTATGTGGAACTGTTCGCCGGGCAGCCCGGCCGCCAGGCCCGCGCAAAGGCGCTTGCGGACAAGGTGATGGACTTCAGCACGTTCGCCAAGGAAAAGCTCGGCCTGAATGCCGAAAGCTTCAACCACAGCGACGAAAAGGTAACCTATCACGCCTCCTGCCACCTTTGCCGTGGCCTTGGCGTGAAGGAAGCCCCGCGCGAGCTCATTGCGGCCGCCGCCGACTATGTCCCGGCTGCTGAAGAGGAAGTGTGCTGCGGCTTTGGCGGCACCTACTCCGCCAAGTTCCCCGAAGTGTCCGCTGCCCTGCTTCGCAAGAAGCTGGACGGCATCGCGGACACCGGCGCGGCCCGTGTGGTCATGGACTGCCCCGGCTGCGTGCTTCAGATCCGCGGCGGCGCGGAGAAGGACGGCAAGGGCCTCAAGGTGACGCACATTGCCGAGCTGCTGGCTGAAAACCTGAAGAAGTAAATGCCTCCCGGCGGGCTGGGGGGCATGATGCCCCCCAGACCCCCTCGGAGCGAAAAGAAGCGGTTCCGTTTTCGGCTTCAGCCGG
>URTO01000336.1 GCA_900550745.1 uncultured Desulfovibrio sp.
CGCCATGGACAGGGGTAAAGCCTTATTGCTTGAAATTCCACAGGAATAATCAATACAATGCCTCAAGCATGGAGCCCTTCGACGGGAAAGCTGGATAAACCGTCTGTAGTTTCACCATACTGTGGGGATAAAAGAGCCATATGCCATGACAGGGCCGAAAGAAAAAGGAAACGGGAAAACACCGCCAACGCCTGCGCAAATGCTTTGAAAAGACGCGCAGTATCCTTTTATTGCATGGCGACAATATACATTTTTCCATCTGTAACAAAATGCCTTCAACATCTTGACGTAGCGCCTAGTTCCGTTACAGAATGCAGTAGTTCCATAGAAAAATACATTGAGGATGATGTCCGTCTTGCCTCTACTGTTATACGCTTTTTGAGCACTGCAAAACGCCTTGCGAACCTTTTCGTCATGTGCCCTTTGAAGGAGAAGCCATGCACACGTTCAAACGCCAAACATACAGCGGCCAAGTTGTCGAATTCATCAAACGCTGCATACTTGATGGCGAACTCGCTCCCGGCGAGCAGGTTAAGGAAGTCGTCCTCTCCGAACGGCTCGGCATCAGCCGTGCGCCAATCCGCGAAGCGCTGCAAATCCTCACGCAGGACGGCCTGATTACGTCGGAACCGCAGAAAGGGAAGTATATCCGTAAGATGACCCGTCAGGAAATAGAGGACGAATACGAAATCGGCGGCATCCTTGAAGGCGCGGGTGTGGCCGCCGCCCTGCCGCTCATGACCCATGTGGACATTGCCCGGATCTCAGGCATGGTTGAGCATATGGCCCGCCTTGCGCCCAGGGTGGGCGGCCTGTACGAGTTCACCGAAGTCGACGACGCCTTCCACAACGCCCTGCTCGCCCATTGCGCAAACCGCCGTCTCGTGGAAATGGCCCGTTCCGCCTGTACGAACATTTCCAAATTTCTGTTCTATAACCATTGGAACGTCTTGTTCACGCCACAGGAATTCGTGGAGCGGCACCGGAACATCTTTGAAGCCGTACAGACGCGAAACCCCGCTGTGGTGGAAGGGGCGATCCGCGAACACTACCGCGAATCAGGGCGGAGGATGGGGCAGTTTGGCTGCTGAGGCGCCCCCGGCGGAAGGATTCTTTTGCTGACGCCGGGCCGATTCTCGGATACAGTCTCCCCCGATAGCTGTTTTGAAATCCTATCGAAGGAGCAGATATGAGCACAGATACCCCCGTTCAGAAAGACGAGCCGAACGTCTCCGCAGAACAGCAGCCCGCCCCCGTCCAGCCCGTCTCCGCGGAGCAGGCCGCTCCCATGACGGAAACGGCGGCCACGGATATGGATGTGCAGCCCTCATCATCCCCGGAAACGGAAGCCGCAACGCCGCCCCCGGCGGAACCGGATCCCGCCGCCCTTTCCCCCGTTCAGGAAGAAAGCGCAGCCTCCGCGCCCAACGCCGCCAAGGTATCCGAACAGCCCGCCCCGAAAGCCCAGGCGCAAACAGCCAGCTTCGCTTCCCGCTGTTTCAACGGGTTCGCTTCCGTCGGCCCCCTGATCCTGATTCTTTTCTGGCTTATTCAATCCATGCCCACGCTTATGGGCCGGGAGCTGCACGCGCTGCACAGCCTGGGCGTCGGCCTGTTCGGGGTGGCCGCGTCCGGCCTTCCCGCCCCCGAACTGTACCCTGTCTATCACTGGTTCTTGAGCGCCTTGAGCCTTATCCCCGGCCTCGACAGCCTGTCTTTGGCGGCGTATATCCCCGGCGTGCAGCCGACAGCCGGGTTGGAGCAGATCAGCGGTTATCCGGTGCAGCTCCTGCCCATCGCCTCCGCCCTGTCCGCGCTCTTCCTGATCCTTCTGACATGGGCTCTGGCCCGGGCCATCGGCAGCGACAGGCGCACGGCCTTCGCATCCGGCCTGGTGCTTCTGACCGGCTTCGCCTGTATGGGGCTGCCCCGGATTTCCGGCAGCGACATGCTGTTCACGGCCGTCCTTACCCTTTCCGGCATCTGTCTGTACCGTGGATGGATCAAGGCATTCGCCCCCCTATGGCTCTTTGCCGGTTTCGCGCTCGTCGCCCTGTCCACACTGTCCGGCGGTCTGCTTGGCCTCGTCCTTCCGCTGCTTGTCAGCCTCGTATTCCTCATCTGGCGCGGGACGTTCCGCCGGGCCGGGGCGCGCGACGGCGCTCTCGCGTTCGGGCTGCTGCTCGTCCTGCTGCTCTCATGGGGTACGCTCATCGCTTTTGGCGACGGTGGGCGCGAATTGCTGAAGAGCCTCCTCGAAAACGAATATCTGGCCCCCATCCTTGAGGCATGGAAACTGCAAGGGCAGGATTCTTGGATCATCGTAGCCCTGCTCGCCGTCCTTTGGCTCCCGTGGACGCTGCTCCTGCTCTTCCTTCCGTGGGGACGGATCGGCGTCTTTTTCAAGGGGATCGTGGTCAACCGCAAACAGCGCCCCGGTCAAGGCTGGCTGTGGTGCAGCGTCATCGTGACGCTGGCGGTTCTCGCCCTGCTCGGCGCGAATATGCCCGTGCTGCTGATGCCCCTCCTGCCGCCTTTGGCCGTCCTGACCGCCCAAGGCGTGCTGAACCTTTCCGCGCGCGGCAGCCGCGGCTTTTTCCTCCTGTTGGCGCTCCTTTTGATCGCCCTTGGCCTCCTCTTCGCCGCAGCGAACATCTATCCGTTGTTCCTCGGCGAGCTCCCCGCGCCGCTTTCCGCTTTGCAGCCCACGCCGTTGGCTTTGACAGCCGCATTGGTACAGGCCTGCGGGCTCATCCTGCTCGGCATCATCCTCTGGAAGGGACTCAACCGCTCCTTCGCCGGAGGCGCGCTGCTTGTCCTGACGTTCTTGGTGTTGGTTTATACGGCTCCGATGGCGTACTACGCGACGGCTGCCGCTTCTGTGGACATGACCGCGCCTGTGGAGCCCTCCCCGGCTCAGGAAGCTCCCGCAATGGAGGATACGCCTTCTGAAACGCCCGTGCAGCCTTCCGAACCGGCTGCCCCGGCAACTGACGGGCAGGCCGCTCCCGCACCTTCCACTCCCGTTGAAGCCCCTGCCGCCGCGGAAC
>URTO01000337.1 GCA_900550745.1 uncultured Desulfovibrio sp.
GCAGGCCCGCCGTCAAGGATTCGATAACGTCAAAACCTTTTCAAATGGAGGGGGGGAGGAAAATCCTTCCTGAAGTTTTCCTCCCTTTCCAATATGGGCCTAGGCATCAGCCCCCTTCGGGCCTGAACGGAGCGCGCGCCCCTTGCGGTAGATGAGGATAGCGACGCAGCACCCAAGAAGGCTGATGCCGGCGAGGAAGTAGAAGATGACCGAGTAGCCCTGGTTGCCGTACACGTCGAGCCAGTGGCCGAACAGGGGCGGGAACAGGCCGTCGGGCAGGTAACCGAGGAGGCTGATCACGCTGACGGCAATGCCGGTGTACTGGGGCGGGATGCTGACTTCTTCCATACAGGCGAACATGGTCGTGTAGATAACGAGCCCGAAGAAGCTGAACATCATGGTGAGCAGGATGATCACGGCGTTTGACGTGCCCTTGGGCAGGGAGAGGATGACGAACAGCATGCCGATGATGATCACGAAGCAGATGGCAAGGATCTTTGCGGCGGAGCCCATCTTGTCGGAAATATAGCCGCTGAAGGGCCCTGTCAGGACGCGCAGGCCAAAGGCGCGGATGGTTCCGAGCACGGCGCCGAAAGCGATGGACGCGCCGAGGACGTTGGTGGTGTACGGGGTCATGTAGGTGATGCCGATGTACATGCCGTAGCCGCAGAAGATCAGGACGACCATCATCCACACGGCGGGGAGCTTCATGACCGTCACCGCGCTCTTGAAGGGGTTTTCCTTCGGTGCGGGGACATCGTTGTTGTACGGGGTCTTGTCCTCGACGAAGAAGCCGACGGCGATGGCGGCCAAGGCGCAAAACGCGGACTGTCCGAGGAGCATGAGGTGGAAGCCTTCGATGTTGCTCGAACCGCTGGAGTAGATCCAGGCGCCCACGAACCCGATGATGGACGAGAAGATGCCGGTGGTGCCGTAGAACGTGCCGAACATGCGGCCCTGTTCCTCACTGCTGCCGGTGTCGCGGATAGCCTTGATCAGCGTGGGCCACTGGATCGTGTTTGCGGCAATGGCGAGCAGCGCCCAGATGAGCTGTGCCGCGCCGTAGGAGGTATGGAAAGCAAAGTAGGCGTTCAGGCCGCACATCATGATCAACGAAAGGAGCAGGAGCTTCTTTGGGGAACCACGATCCGCGAGCACGCCGCCGGGGATATACAGGGCCATGCTGACCGCGGTGAAAATAGTCATGAGCAGGCCGAGTTCATTGTTGCTGGCTTGGGTCGCCTCGCGGAACACATCGTAAAACTTGATCTGCACATACGGCAGGGCCATGGACGACGAGAAGGTGATGCCGAGCGCGAACAGGCGCATGTACTTGAGGAAATTCGACATGATGGGCTCCTGTGTGGGTTAGGCGCGGTATACGGTCTTGCCGCCGACGATGGTCTGCATAACCTGCACGTCCAAGAGGTCGTCAGGGGCCGTTTCCAGCGGATTTTGGGACAGGATGACGAGGTCGGCGAGATAGCCTTCCCGGATGCTCCCCTTCACCGTTTCGCCGAACATCGAATACGCGGCGTTTACAGTCCATGCACGCAGGGCGTCGTAAACGGAAATACGCTGATCCTCACCGAGGATCTTCCCGCTCTTGGTACGGCGGGCGGTTGCGGCGTACATGCTGAGGATGGGATCAAGGGGCGTCACCGGGAGGTCGGTATGGAGGCAAAACGGCATATCCCGCTTCTTGGCGCTGGCGACCGGATCCATGCGCAGCGCACGTTCGCCGATGAACATGTCACGGTGCAGATCGCCCCATACATGCACGTGCCCGACAAAAAAGTTGGCAATGATGCCGAGCTTCGCCATGCGGTCAAGCTGTTCCTCTGACGCCATCTGGCAATGGATGAGCATATGCCGGGCGTCCGGGCGGGGATAGGCCGCCTGTGCCTTCTCAATGGCGTTGATGGCTTCTTCGATGGCGTTGTCGCCGTTGGTATGGATGGCAATCTGGCACCCGCCCCGGTGATAGCGCTCCACACGGGCTTGTAAGTCTTCAGGGGTATGGTGAAGGAGGCCCTTCTCATCGGTGCCGAGGTAGGGTTCCTTGACGCTGGCGGTACGGCCCTGAATGGAGCCGTCGAGCAGCAGCTTGATGGAGCCAAGCTGAAGGCTTTCCGAACCGAAACCTGTCACCAGCCCGCCTTCCATGAAGGGGATGTACCCGTAATCCATGATCACGAGGTAAAGGCGCAGGTTGAGGCCGCCTTCCTTTTCCAGCTCATGGAAGGCCCGGAGGATCTGCCATTGGTTGCCCATGTAGCCGATGGAGCCGTCCCCGATGCTGCATACGCCCTTGGCGTTGGTGGCGGCGATGCCTTTGCGGAATGCGCCCTTGTATTCCTCAATGGTGTACTTGGGGATGGCGCTCAAGGCGAGGTTGTACGCCTGCCCGATGAGCAGGCCGCTCGGCAGGCCGTCCGCGCCGAGGTGGATTTCGCCCTGCCCGCCTTCGGGGATCGGCGTATCCGCATGGATGTTGCAGAGCTCCAGCGCCTTTGTATTGACATAGGCAAGGTGCCCGCTGCCGTGCATGACAAAGACCGGATGGTCGGCGCAGGCGGCATCAATATCCGCACGCTCCAGATGCCGCATCTCGGCGACCATGCTGTCGTTGTAGCCGTACCCGACGACCCATTCGCCCGCCTTTTTGGTCTTGGCGTTCTCGCGGATCATGTCCTGAAGCTCGGCGATGTCCTTGATATGGTAGCAGGTGAACTGGAGAAATTCGCATTCCGCCCAGTCGGTGACGTGTGCGTGGGATTCGATGAAGCCGGGGATAAGGGTCTTACCCTCAAGGTCAATACGTTCGGTGTCGTCCGTGATCTGGCTGAACACGTCGTCACGGTTCCCGATTGCGGCAATCCTGTCGCCAATGGTATACACGGCCTCAACCGTATGCCCTTCGGCCTGCATGGTCAGGATAGTTCCGTTGTAGAATACCTTTCTGTCCATTGTTCGCTCCTCGTGGCGTGCCCGGACGGCACGTTCTTTTTTCCAAATAATG
>URTO01000338.1 GCA_900550745.1 uncultured Desulfovibrio sp.
AAAATATATGCTTTTTCTCCAAATTTTCCGCTGGTGGGCTCTGTGATTGGGTGATTTTATTGGTTATTTCCTTGAAGCTCCAAAGGGATAACCGGAAAAATGCCTTAGCCGTGGATCCCGCCAAGGGGAAAACGGGAAAAAAGGCTCTATTTTTCACCGCACTGTGGAGATGAAACGACCACATACTCTAACAGAGCCCAAAAGCATCCCATAATGAACGGCGAAGAAAAAAGCCTGAACGAAATACCGTTCAGGCTCTTTTTTCAAGATCCGCCGCTTCCGCCCGGAAAGGGCTCCCTCCGCGCGGCCTCCCCGCCAATCAAAAACCTTGGGAAGATACGGGGTGGGGGGGCTTCCCGTTTTCCTCATTTTCCTCGGTTCCGTCCGCCTCTTGTCCCTCCATCCCGCCGTTCTTTCCCGTACGCTGATCGCATTCCTCGTTGACGACCTGCACCCATGTGTCGAGCCCGGCCTGAATGTGGTCGGGGATACGGAACGGCCTTGGCGCGGGCTCGTCGATCAACGCCTTGATGCGCGCGGCGAGATCCTCGGCATTGCCGGGATCGGGGGTGACGTGCTCCTGCGGCAGAAACACGCTGGAACCGTTGGCGGTTGTGGACAACACCTTGAGCCCGCAGGCCAGCGCCTCAAGCACCGCGTTGGAACAGGCGTCATAAAACGAAGGCAGGACAAACAGATCCATCGCCCGGTACAACGCGGGCATGTCCTCCACCTTGCCGAGGAAATGGATGCGCCCGGCCACGCCGAGCCTTTTCGCAAGCCGCTGATAGGGCTCGGAATCCCGGCCTCCGGCGATGAACAGATGCACGGTATCGGGAAGCATCGCCACCGAACGGATGAGGACGCCCGTGCCCTTGAGCGCGAAATTGCTGGTCGCGGTGGCGATGGCGACATGATTGTTGTCGATGTTCAGGGCTATGCGGGAAAGCAGCTTCTGCTCAGGCGTCGGCGGCGTGAAGCGGGAAAGATCCGGCAGGTTGTAGATGACCTCCGGCACGGGGATGCCGGGATACGCCTTCTGCGTCCAATGGCGCACCGCGTCGGACACGCAGATGATCCGGCAGCCGCTGCGGTACTGGCGGTTGTCGATGATCCGGGTCAGCCAGTTGGAAGGCAGCAGGCGGCGGCGCAGGTGCTTGAACCAGCGGGGAAAACCGGCGGGCCACGCCTTCTCGGAAAGCTCCCAGAATGTCTTCTGCGGGCCGCCGCCCACGCGCATCATGTCCTGATTCCACGTCTTGCCGAGGCTGATCACCAGATCGTAGTTCCCGCGCTTGCGCACCTGTTCGGCCCGGATGAGGAACCAGAGCATCTTGATGAACTTCAATCCGCCGGGACGCCCGACGACGTGCGTCCGCACGCCGACCGGCGGCAGGCACTCGGAACGGGCGCAGATGAATTCCACCTCATGTTCGCTGTTGCGGGTTTCCGCCAACGCTTCGGCAAGGCGGAAGGCAAACTGTTCGACGCCTCCGTAACGGCTGAGGCGGGGCAGGATAAGGGCGATTCGTGCCATGATGTCTAAGCGCGAGGGCGCGGGAAAAGGGTTGACGTGACCGTCCCGTTGTACCCTCCAAGCCGGGAAAAGCAAAGGGAACGCACAAGGGAGGCATTCGCGTTTCCAATGAAACTTATACTCAACCGCATGAAACTTAAAATGAATTTAAAAGGCTCCGTCATAGCACATGGTTGTTTTGTCTCGGCAATATTGAAAAATATATGCTTTTTTCCAATTTTCCGCTGGCGGGCTCCATGACTGGGGGATTTTATTGGTCATCCATTTGGAATTTCAAGAGATAAAGCATCAACCGTTTTCTATGACACAGCCAAAAAATAAAGTAACCACATGCTATGACAGAGCCAAAACATTCCCCACAAAAAAAGCCTCTCCGCCATAGACGGAAAGGCTGTTAAGGATACGATGCAGAGGCTTACTTCTTGGGCCGCTGGGTATAATGCAGGCCCATAGACATGGACAGATCCCGATAAAAATCAAACTCGGACTGGAGGAAGGCATCGGCCTCGCTTGGGGGCAGCCAAGCGAGAATCTCGTAATTCTCCTCGGCGGACTTCTTCATGGCCGGGCTGTCCAACGCCTGCTCGGAAGCCTTGGCGAGCTTTTCCACAATGGCGTCCGGGGTATCCTTGTTCACCACGAGGACACGCCAGCTCGTCTGGGAGAAATCATAGCCGAGCTCGCGCAGGGTCGGCACATCGGGCAGCATGGCGAGGCGTTCCGGCGCAAACGTCGCCAGCGGAACAAAATCCCCGCGCTTGATATAGCGCATGATGTCCGGCGGATGGCTGATCAGCGCGTCGGTATCCCCTATCAGGCAGTCGATGGTCCCGCGCACGGGGCCGTCCGGCTGCTCCACAAGCTGCACATCCAGCTTGGCAAGATCCTTGATGAAGTGCGTCATGCCGATCTGGAGGGAACTGGGGGCGTTGGTGATCCCGATCCGGGCCTTGCCGGGATGGGCCTTCGCGTAGGCCTTGAACTCCTCAAAGGTCTTAAAGGGCGCATTCTTGTTCGCCACGAACAGGATCGGCAGCAGGGTCGCGCGCCCCACCGCCCGGAAATCCTTGGGCGAAGCGGACGGGCCAACTATATTGGGCTTCAGGACCATGGGACCCATCGCCGCGAAATACACGGTGTAGCCGTCGGGCCTGCCGTTGAGCGTCGCTTGCGCCGCCTTGCCCATCATGCCGTACTCGAAGACAAAGGGGACGCCCAAGAGCTTCGACATTTCCGCATTGTAGATCTTGCTCAACGCGTCATACGGCGTGGGCTCGAAGGGATGATATACGGTTACAGGGTGTTCCGGGTACTCCGCGCGGGCCATCTGGGGCACGGCGGCGCAGAGGCAGAACAGGGCAATGCAAAGTGATTGGATCTTTCTGGAAAACATAGCACTTCCTTGTTATGATCCATTTGAAGAAATTGGGGAAAAGCCCTTGCCGTGTCAGGGGGCATTACCATCTATGGAGCGCACGC
>URTO01000339.1 GCA_900550745.1 uncultured Desulfovibrio sp.
AATGTGAATCGTGCCGTGCCTTCAACGAACAGCGCAACCTCCTCGAACTGGCCATGAGCAGCCTCCCCACGGGGCTGTTCATCTGCGACAGGGACGGCATCATCCGGTTCATCAACGACGCCTACGCCAACTACCTGCGCATCCGCCCGGAAGAAGCCCTGGGCCGCCATATCACGGATTTCATCCCCGATTCCGGCATTCCGGCCGTCATCGCTTCCGGCGAGCCGGATCTCGGCGCGTGGCGGAGCATTCAGGGCAGCGAAAGGAAGCTCCTCGTCAACCGCATCCCGCTCCGCGATCAGGACGGGCTCGTCATCGGCGCGTTCTCCCTGACCCTGTTCGATACCCCCGAACAGATACAGGCCCTGCTCCAGCGCGTGGATTTGCTCGACAAGAAGGTGAACTCCTACGCCCGGCGCATCAAGAGCGCCCTCCGGGCAAGCCACACCATCAATTCCATCCTCGGCAACAGCCCCGCCATCACGGTATTCAAGTCGTACCTGCTGCACTACGCGCGGACGGAATCGCCCGTCCTCATCCTCGGCGCGACCGGAACCGGCAAGGAATTGGCTGCCAGCGCGATCCACATGGCAAGCAACCGGCCCGACGGCCCCTTCGTCAGCATCAACTGCGCGGCCATCCCGAAGGAACTGTTCGAGTCCGAAGTCTTCGGCTACGTGCCCGGAGCCTTCTCCGGCGCGCACAAGGACGGCAAGATCGGGCAGATCGAACTGGCCGATCAGGGTACGCTGTTCCTCGACGAAGTGGGGGATCTTCCCCTGCACGCACAGGTCAAGCTGCTCCGTGTGCTGGAAGAGAAAACCCTCTGCCGGCTCGGATCATCACAGCCCCGCGCCGTGGATTTCCGGCTTGTCGCCGCAACCAACCGCGACCTCAAGAAAATGATCGCGGCGGGGACGTTCCGCGAGGATCTGTATTACCGCATCAATCCCATGACCCTCAACCTTCCGCCCCTGAGCGAACGGGTGGAAGACATCCCGCTGATCGCGCGCGATGTCCTCAACCGCATGGGCGGCGAAGGGATCGAGTGTACGGAAGGCGCCATGAATGCGCTTATGCGTTACCGGTGGCCCGGCAACATCCGGGAACTGCGCAACGTGCTCATCCGGGCGCTGAGCCTGTGTTCGGGCAACCAGATCACCCTGACCGACCTGCCCCCGGAACTCCGCCAGCAAGCCATTGCGGAACCGGCGGGCACGGACGGGAAGCTCCAGTCCGTCGTCAAGAACAGCGAAGCGCAAACCATCCTCCTCGCCCTCGGCGATCACCACTGGAACGTCGCCAAGACAGCCCGCGCCCTCGGCATCTCCCGCGCCAGCATGTATGAAAAGATGCGCAAATTCGGCATTCGGAGGCCTCCAAGCGGTTTTTAGCCCATTTTGTGAACAAGATATTGTCTGCCATGAAATATGATTGTTCATCCCCATGGCATAGGGGAAATATTACATTTTCCCAGTTTTCCTTTGATGCGCTTTGCGGTTAATACGCCTTATTCGTTACCCATTTGGAATTTTAAAGAAATCTGCTGTGTTATAGAAAATGGTTGATGCTTTTTTCCTTAAAGCTCCAAAGGGATAACCGGCAAAATGCCTTATCCGTAGCTCCCGCCAAGAGGAAAATTGGAGAAAAAGGCTGTATTTTCAATGTACTGTGGAGATGAAACAACCACAAACTATAACAGAGCCTTTTGTAAAGCCCAAACGTTGGCTGTCATCAATGCATACCTCCCCTCCCATCCCGTCCTCCGATCCGCCTCCCCCCTCCCACGGCGGCAGCGGGAAGTGTCCCCTTGCCAAGCGTATGCCTTTCCATGCATGTCTGGACAGACTGTCTGTTTTCCCATACGCCAGAGATGCCCCACACTGAAGGCCGGCATCTTTTCTCCCGCCGCTAACCTGTTGTATAGACAGGCGGCCATTTCCATATCCGGCTTTCCGGGACATGGCATATGAATTGCTTGTTCTTTTTATTGCAAAGCAATCAGTTATCGGAGGTTTCACATGCATAGGCTGCTTGGTGGGCTGTGTGCGGCCCTGTTGTTTCTGGCAGGCTTGCCCCAGATCGGGCACACCGCTGATCCCATCCCGTTGAAAACGGCATGGCTCGGAGAACATGAAGCCTTCGCTGCTTGGTATGCCAAGCAAAAAGGCTGGGATCTGGAGGAAGGGTTCCGTCTGGAAATGCTTTCGTACGATTCAGGAAAACAGCTTATGGCGGGCATGGGTACGGCGCACTGGGAAATCGCCGCCTGCGGGGCCATTCCCGCGCTGACCGCGTCGCTGGACAACCAAGCCGAAATCATCGCCATCGGCAATGACGAATCGCTCTCCACAGGCATCTATACACGGAAGGACAGCCCTATCCTCGGTCATACCGGCTACAACGCCCTTTACCCGGAAATGGCGGGCACCGGCGGCACGGTACGCGGGAAAACCATCCTGTGCACCACAGGCTCCGCCGCGCACTACACGGTGCACAAATGGCTGAAAGCCCTCAGCCTGACGGAAGAGGACGTTGCCATCAAGGACATGCCGCCCCAAGACGCCTTGAAATCGTTCCTGAACGGCGAGGGCGACGCTGTGGCCCTGTGGTCACCATATACCCTTGAAGCCGAACAGCACGGGCTCGCGCCGATCACCCTGTCCAGCCAGTGCGACGCCAGCCAGCCGACGCTGCTCCTCGCCAACAAGGCGTTCGCCAAGGAGCACCCCGATCTCGTTGCCGCCTTCCTCAAGATGTATTTCCGCGGCATCACGGCTCTTCAGGAAACGCCGCGCGAACAGCTCATACAAGACTACCGGGCGTTCTATCATGCATGGACGGGCCGGAACCTGCCCCCGCAGGCTACCGCGTGGGAACTGGCGAAACACCCCGTCTACAGCTTGGAAGGGCAGCTCATGCTCTTTGATCCCGCCCAAAAGAAGCTGCACACATGGCTTCAGGAGCTGGCCTCCTTCGTTGGGGGCAAGAACCGGCTCAGTGACGTTACAGAC
>URTO01000340.1 GCA_900550745.1 uncultured Desulfovibrio sp.
AGCAGCATGCCTTCCACGGCAGAGTCCGTACCGTTGTAAATCTTTGCCGGACGCATGCCCGTTGCAAGCGCCAGCAGCATCCAGATTTCACCGGGGCCGTTGAGGTGCCCCGCGATATAGGCCGCCCTTGCGCCCTTGCCGCAGAACAGGTCGACGCGGCGCCCCCTGATGGCCTCTCCCGTATCCTGCGCCAACCCGATGCCGAAAAGCGGCATGGTCGAAACGGGGCCTTCCTCCACGGGGGAGGACGGATCGGGAATATTCACATCAAAGGCAAGCACAGAGCCGAGCGGGAAGGTCGTGCGATCCACAGCCAGCGAGACCATCGAACTGAGCGGCGATCCCATGCTGCCCACAGGGCCGGACGTAATGCTGCCGGAAGAGGTTTCCGGCCCCTTGCGGAAAAAAATGTAGCGCTGGTTGCGCCGAAGCAGGTCGTCGCGCGATTCCGGGTGATCGCGCAGCCACTGCCGGATGGACTGCATACTCACTTGCCCGGTGGGGATTTCCCCCTGATCGGCGAGATACCGCCCTATGCTCAGGTACGGCTTGCCGTTGGAACCGGCAAAGCGCACGGGCATCTCCTTGCCGTCCTCAAAACGCAGCCGCCCCGATCCCTGCACCTGGAGGAAAAAGGCGTCCACAGGATCGGACAGCCATGCCAGTTCCAGCCCCTTGCCGCGCAGGACGCCGGGCCTGCCGTCCAGCCCGTCGATTTCGGCCCTCGTATAATAAGGAACGGGCCTCCCCTTCTCCATGCGGTACACGATGCGCTGGCCGATAAGCTCGCTCTTGAAGCCCCCCAGGTTCAGCTCGCGCAGATCCGGCGGCACACGGTACAGCGGGGCCGTATAGCCGGGCTTGCGGGTACGGCTTGCCTTGACGACGGGCTCATAGTATCCCGAAAAGGCCGCGCCATCCTTGAGCTTCACCCAGCGGAACCGCTCCGCCAGCAGGCCGGGCTCGGCGTCGAGACGGGGCAGCAGGGCCTCAAGGCAATCCAGCGTCCTGGCCAGATCGCCCCACGTCACCGCCACATCGCCGTGCGCCACCGCGACCTGGCCGGGCTCACGCCCGGCGATATGCGCCCGGCTGGCCCGCAGGGCCGGGGCCAGCTCCTTCCACGAATGCAGGCGCTGCCCGGCGCGATCGAGCTTCCCCGCCAGCACGGCGGCCTGCCCGTCCCCCTCAGGGACAAGATCGCCCGCAACGTCCCGAACCGGAACGGACGGGGCGGGAAGGGAGGCTGCGCACCCCGCCAACAGGCCGAGGGCAAGGGCGGCCGCGGCCAGAACCGCCGTTCCCGCCCCACATTTTTGTGGAACCTTCAGCAAAGGATGCTGTTCATGCACGATTTTCCCACCCCCGATGTTTGGCTCGCCCACCGCGTCTCCTATGGAGAAACCGATACGATGGGGTATCTCTATTATGCGGAATACCTGCACCTCTTTGAACGTTCACGCAGCGAGTACATCCGCGAGATGGGCATGAGTTACGCGGAGGTGGAACGCCTCGGCATCATGCTGCCCGTACGCGAAGCCCAGTGCCGCTACAGGCGGCCCGCCCGATATGACGATCTGATCCATATCCGCGCGGGGATAGCCGAAGTCAGACGCGCCTCTCTCGTCTTTGTGTACAATGTCATGGACGCCGAGCGCAAGACCCTGCTTGCCGAAGGCATGACTGAACACGCCTGCACCGGACGCGACGGGCGCCCCGTGCGCCCACCGGAATGGTTCGTCAGGCTCATGCGCGGGGAACCGTTCCAGATCCCCGAATAGCCCCTTTGCCCGGACAACGGGAAGGACTGCCCGCAAAACGGGGGCCGGTTGGAAGGATGCCGGAAGACCCCGCCCTGTTTCCCCGTATTCAGGGGACGCAGGAAAACGGCAGGCTCCCTTGTGTGCATAGAAGCCCCGCTTTTCATGAAGTTCAAGAAGACGGAGGAACAGCAGGCTCCTTGTGTGTGCCAAAGCCCCCTGAGAGAAACGCTTTACAAAGTCGCGGGTGGGGCTGCCTCGCATACAACCAGAAGCTCCGGCTCTGTTTCACTTGTCAGGCGGCCCTGCCGCCCATTCGGGATGGCTCTGTGAAATAGGCCGATGCAGGGCGTGAATTCATGGCGCAGGCTTATACGGAACACCAAGCAAATGAAGGGTGCAGGGCAGACGGAACAAAGGGAAGGAACACGCGCTGCCCGCCAGCACCACCGCGTATGGCTCCGCTGTACCAGCAGCCGGGGCTGGAAGAACGGAAACAGCGGCGTATATGATCAACATTTGGGCACCGTAAACGGGATCTTTCCCTTGCAGGTATATGGCCGGGCGCTCCAAGCCATAGGCGGGCTCCGCATGGATCGAAACAAGGCCCTGCCATAGGATGTGGCTGGTTCTGTTCCGCGGAACACCAAGATGAAGGGCGCAGAGCAGGCGGAACAGAGGGAAGGGACACGCACTGCCCGCCAGCAACCGCGTATGGCCCCGCTGTACCAACAGCCGGGGCTGGAAGAACGGAAACGACGGCGTATACGATCAACATTTGGGCACCGTAAACGGGATCTTTCCCTTACAAGTACATGGCCGGGCGCTCCAAGCCATAGGCGGGCTCCGCATGGATCGAATACAAGGTCCTGCCATAGGATGCGGCTGGTTCTGCTCCACGGAACACCAAGCAGATGAAGGGCGCAGGGCAGGCGGAACAGAGGGAAGGAACACGCGCTGCCCGCCAACACCGCGTATGGCTCTGCTGCACCGACAGCCGGGGCTGGAAGAACGGAAACGGCGGCGTATACGATCAACATTTGGGCACCGTAAACGGGATCTTTCTCTTGCAGGTATATGGTCGGGCGCTCCAAGCCATAGGCGGACTCCGCATGAATCGAAAACAAGGCCCTGCCAGAGGATATGGCTGGTTCTGCTCCACGGAACACCAAACAAATGAAGGGCGCAGGGCAGGCGGAACAGAGGGAAGGAACACGCGCTGCCCGCCAACACCGCGTATGGCTCTGCTGCAC
>URTO01000341.1 GCA_900550745.1 uncultured Desulfovibrio sp.
GTCGGCGAACGGCCCCCAGAGCCGGGCGAAACGCTGGCGCCCCAGTTCGGAATCCGCCTTGACGTAGCCGGGCAGGGGGGGCAGGACTTCGTTGATGAGCTGTACCCGGCGTTCGGTGTTGGTGAACGTCCCCTGTTTTTCGAGATAGCTGGCCGCGGGCAGGACCACGTCGGCAAGCCGCGCCGTGGGCGTCATGAAAATGTCCTGCACGATGAGGAAATCGAGGTTCCGCAGCCCCGATTCGACTTTCGCCGCGTCCGGATCGGACTGCATGGGGTTCTCGCCCATGATGTAGGCCGCCCGGATGCTCCCGTCGCGCATTCCGTCCATGATTTCGGTGAGTTTTTTGCCCTGCTCGTCGGCGAACGGCCCCCAGAGCCGGGCGAAACGCTGGCGCCCCAGTTCGGAATCCGCCTTGACGTAGCCGGGCAGGGTTTCGGGGAGCGCGCCCATATCGCAGGAGCCCTGTACGTTGTTTTGCCCGCGCAGGGGGATGAGCCCGGTGGAAGGCCGCCCGATCATGCCGCAGAGCATGACGAGGTTCGCCAGCGCGCCGCAGGTTCTGGTTCCCGTTGCCTGCTGGGTGACGCCCATGCAGTAGAGGATGATGGAATTGGGGCCCTTGGCGTACAGCCGGGCCGTTTCCCGGATGGCTTCGGGCTGGAGGCCGGTGAGCGGCGCGGCCCATTCCGGGGTGCAGCCCTCCAACGAGGCGCGCAGGGCGTCGAAATGTTCCGTGCGCCCGTCGATGAAGGCGTCGTCCTGCGCTTTCTCTTCAAACAGGATGACGTGCATCAGCGCGTTGACGAGCGCGAGGTTGCTGCCCGGACGGATGGCGAGGTGGATGTCCGACAGCGCCGCCACGGGCGTGCGCCGAGGGTCCACGGCAATGAGCTTTGCCCCGCGTTTCTTTGCCGCCGTGATGCGGGCGTAGGCCAGCGGGTGCTGCGCCGACGTGTTGGAGCCGATCACAAGGATGGTGTCGGCGAAGCGGATTTCCTCAAGGCCGTTGGTGGCCGCCCCTGAGCCGAATGCTGTAGCCAGACCGGCTACGGTGGGGCTGTGTCAGAGGCGCGCGCAGTGATCGATGTTCGGGGAACCGATCACGGCGCGGGTCAGTTTGGCGGCAAGGTAGTTCTCTTCGTTGGTGCAGCGCGCCGAGGCGAGCATGGCGAACTTGTCCGGGCCGTGTGCGCGGATCACCGCGCGCAGGTGTTCCGCAATGGCGCGGTAGGCTTCGCTCCACGAAACGCCTTTCAGCGTGCCGTCTTCCTGACGGAGCAGGGGCTGATCCAGACGGTCGGGATGGCGCGCGAAGCCGTGCCCCTGCCATCCTTTGGAGCACAACATGCCTTGGCTGACGGGATGATCCGGCTTGGGCAGGACGCCGGTGATGCGCCCGCCCTCCACGGTCAGATACAGGTTGCACCCGCATCCGCAATAGCCGCAGGTCGTCAGGACTTTTTTCATGCTCCACCCCGAAAATTGTTTAGTTGACCAATCATAGATCCGTCGGTTTTCGCTTACAAGGCTTTTCGGCGTTTGTGAGGAAAATTTTTTACGATTTCGATTGTTTTTGCCGCAGAAGCTTTGTTTTTCACCAAATTGCCGCCTCTTCCTTCTGCGGTGTGCCGCAGTGCGCCCCCTCGCCGCCCTTTTGCCGCTTTTTCCTTCTGGTTCAGCCTGTTCCATGCCTGATCCTTTCCGTTCTTTGTTTTTCCACCCGCTGACATCGTTCAACCTTTCTTGCGCCGCAATGCCGCGTAGGGTGCAGCCCATGAAGCAATCACCCCTACATCCCCTTTTATTGTCTGCGGTGGCGGATTCGCTCCGCCGGCCTTTCCCGGAGATCCGGCTTTTGCCCGACGGCGCGTTCGCCGCGCGCGACGGCAGGCCCGGCACGCTCACGGGAGGAAACCTCAACGCATGGAACCTCTCCCCTTCGGGCGCGGAACGTGTGCTCGGCCAATGGCGGCGGCGCGAGACGCCTCTGGTCATCGACTATGAGCACCAGAGCCTCCATGCCCGCCACAACGGGCAGCCCGCCCCGGCCGCGGGCTGGATCGAGTCGCTCCGGTACGAGCCGGGGCAGGGGCTGTTCGCGTCGATCCGGTGGACGGAAGGCGCCAAGGCTTTCATCGGACAGGATGAATACCGCTTCATTTCCCCGGTGTTCTCCTTCAACCCCCAAAACGGCGACGTGCTGGAACTGAAAGGCGCGGCCCTGACCAATGTCCCCGCGCTTGACGGGCTCGGCGCCGTCGCCGCGGCCGAGGATTTTCCCCCATCCGACAACCCTCAACCGGAGACAGCCATGAATGCGCTCAATCGGCTGAAACAGCTCCTCGGCCTGCCTGAAGACGCCGCCGAGGAAACCTTGCAGGCGGAACTGGACAAGCTCGAATCCCTGCTTGCGCCCGCGAATCCCGCCGTGTCCGAGCCGTCCGCCGTGCCCGGACAGCCGCTTTTTCCCCATCAGGCAGATCCGCTGCCCGGCAGCGCCCGGCCCACGCTGTTCGACTTTTTGCAGGCTTGCCATCCTCAGGCGGCCCTGACCTCGCTGGTGCGCGCCAACACAGCCCTGCGCGAACAGCTTTCGGTGGCGCTCAGCGTCACGCAGGGCGATCACATGGCCCGGAATATTGAGGAGGCCGTGGCCGACGGGCGCTTGAGCCGTGGGCTTGTCGGCTGGGCCACCGCGTTGGGACGCCGGGACCCGGAGGCGCTGGAAACCTATCTTGCCGCCGTTTCGCCCATTGCCGCGCTTTCGTCGTTCCAGAGCACGGGCAGCCGCCCCGTGCTGTCGGCTCCCGCCGCGTCCCCGCTTTCCGATGAGGAGCGTTTTGTTTGCAGCCAGCTCGGTCTGAGCGAGGCGGAGTATCTCGCCGTACGAGGGTAGGGGGAGTTGGGGAGGGAAGACTGGGGAGGGGAGGAGGAACCTTTCTGGAGAAAGGCTTCCTC
>URTO01000342.1 GCA_900550745.1 uncultured Desulfovibrio sp.
CAAAGCACCGACATGCCGCCCACGGCGAGCTCGGACACCATTTTCCACAGCTCGCGCCGGGAAAGCGGATCGACGCCGTTGCGGGAAAACGGGCCGCCGTGCGGATCACGGAGCACCACCCGGATACGGTTGCCCTGAATGAGCGCGTCGCGGATATCCGGCTCCTGCTGCCAGCGGGCCAGCATCGCCCGCGCTTCGCCGGACGGTGGCACGAAGGAAAAGACGCGCTTCGCCACCCGGCCCGTAAACCCGGCGGGCGGCCCCTGATACACAAGGCGCCCCTGATCGAGCATCAGTACATGGGCGCAGCGCTCGGCCTCATCCATATAGGCCGTAGACCAAAGCACCGACATGCCGCCCACGGCGAGCTCGGACACCATTTTCCACAGCTCGCGCCGGGAAAGCGGATCGACGCCCACCCCCGGCTCATCGAGCAGCAGCAGGCGGGGCGTGGTCAACAGCGCGCAGGCAAGGCCGAGCTTCTGCTTCATGCCGCCGGAAAGCTTTCCCGCCAGCCGATCCGTAAACGGCGTCAATGCCGTGAACGCCAGCAGCTTTTCAAACATGGCCCGACGCGCCGGGCCCTCAAGCCCGCGCAGCTCGGCATGAAGGTTAAGGTTGTCGATGACGGACAGATCTTCATACAGGCCGAAACGCTGCGGCATATACCCGACATCACGGACGGCTTCGCCCGGCGCATCGGGGAGGGGCGCACCCCCGGACACGGCCCGCCGATTTGAAGCCGTACGGCTCTCCCCATCGGAACCGGGCGCGCGCCCAAGCACGGACGGAAAACGGCGGGCAGGGTTTCCGGGGGCATCGGAGCCGGGCGCACGCCCAAGCACTTCCACGCTGCCGGATGTCGGCAGGAGCAGCCCGGCCAGCAAGCGCATGAGCGTCGTCTTGCCGGCGGCGTCCGGGCCTACAAGCCCCACGACCAAACCGGAGGGGACATCCGCCGTCAGGCTGGAAAGCGCGGGAGGCGTGCCCGGCGGCACGTCAGGAAAAACCTTGGAAACGCCCTGAAGCCGGATCACAGGCTGCGGCGAAGGGCTCACGGCCTGCCTCCGTCCTTGCGAAGCGTCACGGTGACGGGCATCCCCTGCCGCATCACGTTGTCGGGATCGTCGGCGATGACGCGGAAACGGAACACCAGATCATTCCGCACTTCCTTGGTTTCCACGGTCTTCGGCGTAAATTCGGCGGTCGGTGAAATGAAGCCGATGCGCCCCCGGTACGTTTTGTCCGGCGTGGCGTCGATGGACAGGAGCACCTCCTGTCCGGGCCGGATGTTCCCAAGGTTCGGCTGCGTGACATAGGCCCGTATCCACACGGGATTGTTCAGCGTCACGGTATAGACGGTCTGCCCGCCCTGCACCACCGCGCCGATCTCGTGCACGCGGGTCAGGATCACGCCGTCCTGCGGGGCGAACAGCTCGGTATCCTGCAAATCCGTCGTTGCGCGGGCGAGTCCGGCGCGGGCGGCCTCCACCGCCGCCTTCTGGCGCTCAATGTCTTCGGAGCGGTACCCGCTTTCCATAAGCTGCAACTGTTCGCGGGCGGCGTTGCGGCGGGCCAGCGCATCGCCATAGGACGCGCGCGCCTCATCAAGAGACTGCTGCGAAACGGCGTTCTGCCGCCGCAGCCGCTCCACGCGCCGCAGGTTGCTGGCGGCGTTCTCATACACGGCCTGCGCCCCGTTCAGGGTGGCGCGCGCCTGCTCGATGTCTTCCGTGCGATACCCTGCAGCCATCTTCCTCAATTCGATTTCCTGCATGGAAAGCTCGGCGGCGGCCTGATCAAAAACCTCCTCATACGGCTTGGCATCAAGGCGCGCGAGGCGTTCCCCCGTTTTCACCACGTCGCCCTCTTCCTTGAAAAGTTCGGCCACGCGCCCGCCCACGCGAAAGCCGACATCCACCTGCCGGATGTCCACGTTGCCGTACAGCGTCAGCAGATCCGAAGGCTGCCGCTTCCCGCCGTACAGCCACCAGATGCCCCCGGCGGCGCAGGCAAGGGCAACGAGAATCAGAATGATGCGCTTCAACATGGATGCCTCCGACATGAAGAATCAGGATGAAGGAAACCGGGAGAAGGGGAGCCCGCGGCTCGGATCGGGGGTTTTGGAAAGCCATCCGCGGACGGCCTGCAACAATCTGCCTGAGATACGAGGATAGGAAAAGGATAATATCAAGTCAAATTAAAATTTCAATTTTAAATTTGACTTGCCGACCGATTTTGCCTACAAAAAGCCATTATGAACAAAACAAATCCCCCTCAGCGCCCCAAACGCGCGCAGCGGAGCGACGGCCGCTCAACGCGGGCCATTGTCCTTGAGGCCGCAGGCAAGGTTTTTGCCGAACGGGGCTTCGCCGAAGCCACCAGCAAGGAAATATGCGAACGGGCGGGAACGAACGGCGCAGCCGTGAACTACTATTTCGGCGGCAAGGAAGGCCTGTACGAGGAAGTGCTGATCGAGGCGCACCGGCAAATGCTCAGCCTGGAGGATTTGAACATGATCATCGCTTCCGAGGCTGCGCCGGAAGAAAAGCTCCGTGTGTTTCTGGAGCACATCATCCGTACCGCCATGAACGCTTCCGATCTCTGGGGGATCAGGATCTTCCTGCGCGAGCTGGCCTCGCCCTCGCCCTTCGTGCCCAAATTCATCACAACAGCGGTATTCCCGAAATCCCAAAAACTCCGGGAACTGATCCGGGACATCACGGGCCTTCCGCCGGATTCCCCCGCCGTGCAGCGGGCGACGGCCCTTGTCGCCCTCCCCTGCATGGGGCTCATCCTCTTCCCGGAAAAGCTCCGTACCCTCATGCTTCCCGCCACCGCAGGCGATGCGGATGGCCTGCTTGAAGACATGCTGGCGTATATGCTCGGCGGCCTTCGCGCCTTGGGGGAAACGGCCCGGTAGGGCGTCTGGAATATTTTGGAGGGGGCGGGGAAACG
>URTO01000343.1 GCA_900550745.1 uncultured Desulfovibrio sp.
GAGAAGGAGCACCTTTTCAAAGGGGCCCTTCTCCCCTCCCCCGGCTCACCACTCCCATCCCTCCCCGAAAAAAGGAAAACGCCATGTTCGACTTCCTGACCACCTGCCGCGCGCTTGCCGACGAAAACCGCATACGCATCCTCATGGCCTTGAGAGGCCGCCAGCTCTGCGTGTGCCAAGTCACGGCCTTTCTGGATCTGGCCCCGTCCACAACCTCGAAGCACCTGTCGATCCTGCGGCAGGCCCGCCTCATCGAAAGCAACAAACAGGGCCGCTGGGTCTATTACCGGCTTGCGGACGACTCCCCGCGCCCCAACATCAGGGAAGCCTTGGCATGGATGAAGGATTCCCTCGCCAACGATCCGGCCATCATCGAGGATGAAACCCGCATCGCGGAAATCCTGCGCGCCGAAGAAGCCTGCGGCTTTGGGCACGGGGAATCCGACTGCTTCCACTCCCTTGAAGTGCATTCGCTCGCCCAACGCTTTGAAAACGCGCCGCAAGAAGAGGAAAACCATGACTAAGCGCTACGCCGTACACAATCTCCACTGCGCCGGGTGCGCCGCCCGGATCGAAGACGCCATTGCGGGCCTCCCCGGAGTGAAATCCGCCGCCATCAACCTCGACAGCGCCCGGCTGCGCGTTGAGGGCGAACAGCCCGAACTCGCGGCGATGATCCGCATTGCGGATTCCATTGAGCCGGGCACCCTTTTCTCCGAGATAGACGAAAGCGAACCGCTCCCGGAAAGCGGCGAACCGCTGCCGTCCCTGTTCCTTTCCGAATACAAGCTCTGGATCGCCGCAGCCCTGTTCGCCGTGGGCATGATCTTCGAGGAACGCCTCGACGCCCTGCTGACCCCGTTCGTCGCCAAGGCGGCATTCTTCGGCATCCCCTACCTGCTCTGCGGCCTGTCCGTCCTCAAGAAGGGTCTGCAAAGCCTGCTCAAGTTCGACTTTTTCAACGAGTACACCTTGATGGGCGGCGCAACCATCGCGGCGGCGGCCATCGGCCAACTGCCCGAAGCCGTGGGCGTCATGCTGTTCTACTCCATCGGCGAAGCCTTGCAGGATCGCGCGGCGGGCAACTCGCGGCGTTCCATCCGGGCGCTGCTGGCGGCACGGCCCACAGTGGCGCATCTGGTTGAGGAAAAAGACGGCGGGCAGATGGTGAACGACGCCGATCCCGCGGAAATCAAGCCCGGTATGCGCATCCTTGTGAAGCCCGGCGAAAAAATCCCGCTGGACGGAACCGTCCTGACCGGCTCCTCGCAGGTGGACACGTCCCCCCTGACCGGCGAATCCGTGCCGGTGTCCGTGGGCGCGGGCAAGCAGGTCTACGCCGGGACGGTCAACCTTGAGGGCGCGATAACCGTGGAAGTGACCTCCCGCTTCGCCGACTCGTCCGTGGCCCGCATCCTCGAACTCGTCGAACGGGCCTCCGCGAACAAGGCCCCCATCGAACGCTTCATCACCCGCTTCGCCCGCTACTACACGCCCGCCGTGGTGTTCATTGCGGCGCTGGTGGCGGTCATCCCGCCGCTCGCCGGGCACGGGACGTTCAGCGAATGGCTCTACCGCGCCCTTGTCCTTCTGGTCATCTCATGCCCCTGCGCGCTCGTGATCTCCATTCCGCTCGGCTACTTCGGCGGCATCGGCGCCGCGTCCAAGAAGGGCATCCTCGTCAAGGGCGGGCATGTGCTCGACGCCCTGCACAACATCAAGACCGTGGCTTTCGACAAGACCGGAACCTTGACCAAGGGCGTCTTTGAAGTGACCCGCGTCCTGCCCGCCGAAGGAGTTTCCGAGGAAGACGTGCTCAAGGCCGCCCGGCTGGTGGAAAGCCGTTCGACGCACCCCATCGCCCGCGCCATCATGAAGACGGCTCCCGGCTCGCACGGTTTTGCCCTGGAAGCGGTGGAATCCAAGGAAATCCCCGGCAAGGGCCTCTCCGCCGGGCACAAGGGGCGGACGCTCCTCGTCGGCAATGCGCTCCTGCTTCAGGATGCGGGCATCAGCGTCCCCACGCTTTCCGCCGGTCAGGGCAGCATCGTCTACGTCGCCGTGGACAATGCCTATCTCGGAGCCATTGAGGTATCGGACGTGCTGCGGCCCGAATCCGCCCCGGCCATCAAGTCCCTGCGCGGGCAGGGCATCGAAAGGCTGGTCATGCTGACGGGCGATCGCCCCGAAAGCGCCGCCATCGTCGCCAAGGAACTGCATCTCGACGAATACCGCGCCGGGCTGCTCCCCGAAGGCAAGGCCGCCGCGCTGGAATCGCTCGGCCCCCGGCAGTCCGTGCTCTTTGTGGGCGACGGCATCAACGACGCCCCCGTACTCGCCCTGTCCGGCGTCGGCGTGGCGATGGGCGGCCTCGGTTCGGAAGCGGCCATCGAAGTGGCGGACGCGGTCATTCTGGACGACTCGCCCTCGCGCCTGCCGGAAATGTTCTCCATCGCCGCCAAGACCCGCGTGGTCGTCTGGCAGAACATCGTCATGGCGCTCGGCATCAAGGGGCTGTTCATGATCCTCGGCATCGTCGGGCTCTCCGGCCTCTGGGAAGCCGTTTTCGCCGACGTAGGCGTCGCCCTCCTCGCCGTCCTCAACGCGACCCGCACGGCACGTTAAGAGGGAAAGGGGGAGGGAAGCATTGGGGAGGGGGAGGAGAAACTTTCTGAAGAAGGGGGGAGCACCCCCACGTTTCTCCTCCCCCTCCCCAAACCCCACCCTCTCCTCTTCAAAGACTTTTGTGTTTATCGAATCCCTGTTCAGAGTTTCAGTATGTTAAAAGAGGAGGCCCTGTCATGGCATATGGTTGCTTTATCTCAGCAGTCTGCTGAAAAATATATACTTTTTCTCCGGTTTTTCGCCGCTTGGCTCCATGGCTGGGAAGTGCTGTCGATGCAACCAATCTGACCTACAATCTGGAAGAATATGCCAAAGCCGGACTGGGAGGTGT
>URTO01000344.1 GCA_900550745.1 uncultured Desulfovibrio sp.
GAAAGGCCATTGGTACAAAGGCAGCTTTAGTGCCTTTAACCATTTCTGCCATTCCTTTTGTAGCCAGAGTGATTGAGGAATGTATCCGAAACATTCGCGTTTCAATGAAATTCGCATTCAGCCATGTGAAACTGAAAACAAATTTTGAAGAAACCATCAAAAAGATGAATGTCTCAAGGCTCCGGGGATGCTGCGGGATACGAAGACCATGCTGGGTGGGATTTTCATGAAGGAAGGGGTGCCGGCGCATATCCATGCGTTTGAATCCCGGAATCCCAACTGTGGTTCCAATCTGCCGGGCTTGCCGAGTTGATGGGCAACGAAACCGAAACAGTTGAGCGTGACATGGTGTTTATCCTTTAAGAACAATGTCATGCACGCGTGGAGAGCGGCCTCACCGATCGAAAATCGGCGCGTCAGGGAGGCAGTGCCATGCGCGCATGGAGAGCAGTTTCAAGGCAGTCGCGTGGCGCGTAGTCCCAAGGACAGGGCCATGCACGCATGGAGAGCACGGCCGGTGCGGTATCGGATCTCGCAGGCACGTATGAGGGAGCTGCGCTTGAAATATGACGTTTCCTTCCTCCCTATTTTGATCATCGTCGAGGCGTTGCTCTTTGGTTTTGGCTCTGTCATAGCGTGTGGTTGTTTCATCTCCACAGCACGGTGAAAAGACAGCCTTTTTCTCCAGTTTTCCCCTTGGCTGAATCCATAACTGAGGCGTTTTTTTGGCTATTCCTTTGGAATTTCAAGGAAAAAAGCATCAACCATTTTCTGGGACACAGCCTTTGGAATTTGAAGGGAGGGACGGGCAGTTGTTGGCTGTGGCGGGGCCTTGAGGAAAAGGGGGGGATTTTTTAGGGGGCGGGAAGATGGGAGGCCGGGGAAACAAAGGCTTGCCTCCCGTTGTATTTTTCCTTACGACCGCAGAAAAAAGAACATAATCTCCGAATCCCACAGAGCCGCCGGGGGAAGGCAAAGCCTTTTGCGCTTTCGGCGGCACTGGGGCGTTTTGGGGGAATTCGGCCCAAAGGGGGCGGCGAAGCCGTACCGTTGGGCGGGCTTGCGGGCCTTAGTAAGGATCGTATGCGGAGCGATTCCCCTAAAATAGGGGCAAGGGGCGATAGCCCTTTGCCGCCGGAGGCGTACCTCAATACGGAGCGACCATGTCCGATCAGTTTCCGACCTACCGGGCACAGATGGAATACGTGTGCCTCGGCTGTGGGGCCCGTCACCCCATTGATGAATTGCTGTATACGTGCCCGGACTGCGGCGGCGTATTCCTGCTTGAAGACACGACTTTCGACAGGCTGAAGGAGCACGGCGGCGCATACTGGCGCAGCCTGTTCGACAGCCGGGCCGCCACCCGCAACACGGCCCTGCGCGGCGTGTTCCGGTTTTATGAGCTGATGGCCCCCGTGCTGGAGCAGGAAGACATCCTGTACCTCGGCGAAGGGAACACCCCTGTCGTGGACGGCGCTCCCGAACTCCAGAAGAAGCTGAACGCCTCGTTCGCGTTCAAGAACGACGGCCAGAATCCGAGCGCTTCCTTTAAGGATCGCGGCATGGCCTGCGCGTACAGTTATCTGCGTGCGCTTGTACGCAGGCACGGATGGG
Source organism: uncultured Desulfovibrio sp. (assembly GCA_900550745.1). GTDB lineage: Bacteria > Desulfobacterota > Desulfovibrionia > Desulfovibrionales > Desulfovibrionaceae > Bilophila. The sequence continues at coordinate 1,615 of URTO01000344.1, forward strand.
ATGAGGTGCTGACCATCTGCGCCTCTACCGGGGATACGTCGGCTGCCGCTGCTTTGTACGGCGCGTATGTGGGGCATCCCATCAAGACCGCCGTGCTGCTGCCGCAGGGCAAGGTGACGCCTCAGCAGCTTTCCCAGCCCCTCGGCTCCGGCGCGACCGTGCTTGAGGTGCCCGGCGTATTCGACGACTGCATGAAGGTCGTCGAACATCTGGCGGAACACTACCGCGTGGCCCTGCTCAACTCGAAGAACAGTTGGCGCATCCTTGGGCAGGAATCCTATGCCTATGAAGTCGCCCAGTGGTTCAACTGGGATCTGGCGGGCAAGGCCCTGTTCGTGCCGGTGGGCAACGCCGGGAACATCACGGCGGTCATGTCCGGCCTGCTCAAGATGCGCCGCCTTGGCATCATTTCCGATTTGCCGCGCCTGTTTGGGGTGCAGTCCGAACACGCCGATCCGGTGTGGCGCTACTACAGCAAGCCCAAGGCCGAGCGCGTGTACAGCCCCGTGACGGTCCGCCCAAGCGTGGCGCAGGCCGCCATGATCGGCAACCCGGTGTCCTTCCCCCGCGTGAAGAAGCTCGTTGACGTCTATGAGGCTGAGGGCGGCGAATTCGGCGTGGTTCAAGTGACCGAACAGGCCATCATGGACGCGGCCATCATCGCCAACCGGCACGGGCACATCGTGTGCACGCAGGGCGGCGAATGTCTTGCCGGCCTGCTCAAGGCCCGCGAAGAGGGCAGGGTGGCCGCCGACGAAAAGGCTGTGCTCGACTCGACGGCGCACGCGCTCAAGTTTGCTGGATTCCAGAATATGTATTTTACCGACACGTTCCCGCCGGAATACGGCGTCACGCCTGACGCGGGCCTTGCCAATCGGCCCTCTTTGGTGGTTGATGCCTCCGAGAAGGCGCGGCTCTCCGCTGAGGAGTTTACGCGGGCCGCTGCGAAGGCCGTCGCTGACCGCTTGGAACTTGCGGGAAAATGATTATTGTCTGGACAGGATGGATGTCGGGAGGGAAGAAAGGCCGCTGCCGGGAGAGCCTCGGCAGTGCGCGGAAACAAAGGCCGCAAGGCTTTCCCGCCGCTTCTCAAAACACTTGACACCCTCCTGTTCGGACGCTAAGGCAAGGATGACGGCACGATGGTGCCTGTGGTCGAGAAACTCAGGATCGTTTGATCCAAAACTTGGAGGAAGTGACAATGTCTTGGAATGTTACTGTTGATGCTGACAAGTGCGTGGGCTGTGGCGAATGCGTGAAAGAACTGGTTCAGGAGGGTGAAGTACCGATGAGCCGCATCGATGATGCCGTAGCCCGCGTATTGCGCCTGAAA
>URTO01000345.1 GCA_900550745.1 uncultured Desulfovibrio sp.
GGAGGAGAAACTTTCTCTAGAAAGTTTCTCCTCCCCCTCCCCAATTTTCCTCTCTACCCCCAGCTTTCCCGCCACATCGCGCCACACGGCTTCAACGTCGATGTCGACCATGCAACGGTGATGCTTCTTCGGGCAGTGATGCGGCCCGTGCAGGCCGCAGGGACGGCACTCAAGGGCAACCTCAAAGACCTTGGCGGAATCGCCGCGCGGGAAAAAGCCGAGCCCACGCACCGTCGGCCCAAACAATGCCGTAACCGGGGTACGCTGCACCCATGCAAGATGCATCGGGCCGGAATCGTTGGAAACGTAACAGTTCAGCATACGCAGATAGGCGGCCAGTTCGGGCAGCGTCAGGGCGCAAGACAAATCGTGCAGAAGCGGGTTGCCCTTGAGCTCCGAAAGGGCGATCACGTCACGGGCCACGCCTTCCTCGCCGGGACCGGCAAAGACAAGCACATGGACACCCTTGGCGGCGGCACGGCGGGCGATTTCCGCAAACCCGGACGGCAGCCAGCGTTTCGTGCCCCAAACCGAACCGGGGTGCAGCCCAAGCAGGACGGGAGTATGATCGCCTTGCCGGAGCGACTCGCGGAAGGCGGCGGCCTTCTCCAGCGCCTCCGGGGGAAGGGCCAGCTCAGGCCAGTGCCGACGCGGGGCTTCGGGCGGCAAGATGGGCTTCAGCAGCTCAAGAAGCCGCTCGATCTCGTGCAGCTCGGAAAAGCGGCGGGATACGCGGCGGTTGTAGCAGAGCGCCGCGACGGGCCCCCCGGCGTATCCCACACGCAGCGGCGCGCCGCTCAAACGGGCCAGCAACGCGGAACGGGGGCTTGGATGCGCACCGATCCAGACGTCATAACGCCGCCCGCCGAGGGCACGCCCGGTCTTGAGCAGCGCGGACAGGCGATTGTTCCCGGAAATGCGGCGTTTGTCGTACTCATAGACGGCATGAATGGACGGGTGGGCCTCGAACAGGGACGCAAACCCCCGACGCACGTAAAAATCAACCTCCGCACCGGGAAACGCGTCCGCCAGCGTCTGGATCAGCGGCAGCGTCAGCACCGCATCCCCCAAAAAAGCCGTATTCCATACCGCGATCCGCTTCATAAGGCGCCTCCTTTCGGCCAGACTCCAACCCCATACGGGAAAAACCCTCAATGCCTCTTCCGCAACGGCACCCTATCCCGTGTCCCCCGCCCGCACAAGGGACGAAAAAAGCCCGGATGTTGTCCGGGCTTTTTCAACGGGAATACTTTCCCGCCTTACGGAGCGGAAAAGTTGGGGGAAGGGGCGGAAAGAAAGGGCCTAAAGGCAGGCTCCTCCCCGCCCCACGGAATTAAGCCTCGCTCAGAGGCTTGAAGTTCTTCTTGGATGCCCCACAGACGGGACAGGTCCAGTCTTCGGGAAGGTCTTCAAAACGAGTGCCAGCGGGGATCTTGCGGCGCTTGTCGCCCCGGTCGGGATCGTACACGTAGCCGCAGTTGCTCACCGGGCACCGATACATATCTTTCGGATCAGCCATGACGTACCCCCTTTACCGGCTTACCACGGGTTGTGGAGCACTTCAAAGTGAGCGGTGGGGTGCGCACAGGCGGGGCACAGGGCCGGGGCGTGCGTGCCGGTCACAAGACAGCCGCAGTTGCGGCAGCGCCACACGACAGGGGTTTCGCGCACGAACACGCGGCCTTCCTTGATGTTCTTGGCGAACGCAAGGAAACGCTCTTCATGGTACTGCTCCGCAATGGCGATGTTGCGCATCACGCTGGCGACTTCGGAGAAACCTTCGGAGTCGGCGATTTTCGCAAAAGAGGGATACATTTCGGTGTATTCATGATGCTCACCGGCAGCGGCGGCGTACAGGTTGGCTTCCGTGCCCGTGATGATGCCGGCGGGGAAGGCCGCGGTGATTTCCACGTCGCCGCCTTCAAGGAACTTGAACAGGCGCTTGGCATGTTCTTTTTCCTGAAGCGCGGTTTCGGTGAAGATGTCGGCGATCTGCACAAAGCCGTCTTTTTTGGCAGCACCGGCAAAATAATCATAGCGGTTGCGGGCCTGAGATTCACCGGCAAAGGCGGCGAGGATATTCCTTTCGGTCTGCGTACCCTTCAAAGATTTCATAGAATCTCTCCTTTTGGTAAGAAATGAAGGGGGATAAGCCCCTTTAAACCGCTTGGGCGCATCCGCTGCGCCCACTCAATGCATTCTACGATAACGCTAAAAAGCGCATGAGGGAACCCCACTATAATCCGGCGGGGCTCCCCCATAAGCTTAGGACGCCTTGCGGGCGCATTCTTCGCAAATGCCTTCGTATTCAACGCGGGCTTCCGTGATCGTGAAGCCCTCGACGGAAACGCCTTCAACGGAAGGCGTCGGCACGGGAGGAATGACATCCCCGATTTTGCCGCAAACCCGGCAGCGCACATGCTGATGAGGGCGGGTATCGCCGTCGAAACGGCGGATGGAGCCGGCCGACTCCAGTTTGAGTATTTCTTTGGATTCCGTCAGAAAATCGAGGTTACGGTAGACAGTCCCAAGGCTGATGCGCGGCATGCGGGTACGAACCATCGCATACAGCTCGTCAGCCGTGGGGTGAGTCTTGACCTTTCTCAATTCCTCAAGAATAACCATACGTTGCCTAGTCATACGAGTCTGTGGCTGTGACATATTCATACCTCTTTGAGAACAATTACTGTTATGTTTAAAAAATGTCAAGTTTTTGGATTGCATATTATCGGCGGAATGAATAAAACTGTCAAACGGCCCGCATTGTTCCGTCAAAGCCCGTTTGCGGACGCAGGCGGGGAAAGGTTCCATTTTCCCGTTGCATCCATAGGCAGAGACGCTTATTACCGGGCGAGTGATCAAGCGTTTTTCCCATAGCGCTCCGACGCTGTCGGGACTTCTGTTATGGCAGGAGCCCCGCGGGGCCTGCCCGGAGC
>URTO01000346.1 GCA_900550745.1 uncultured Desulfovibrio sp.
GGACAGGGATTCGATAAGCGCAAAAGTCTTTGGAAAGGGAGGGATGGGGTTTGGGGAAGGGAGGGAAAAGCTTTTCTCCAGAAAAGTTTTCCCTCCCTTCCCCAATATCTCCCCACTACAACAAATCGCCTTCCCAGTTGAAGAGGCCGGGGCGGGTGGCTACAGGCATCGACTTGGGCGGGTTCTCCTCCATGCGGGCAAAGAAGGAATACCCGGCGGCCTCAAGCTCAGGACGGTGCGCCGTGATGTCCAAGGGCCACGCGGGATAGATCCATGTGTTCTGCCCATAGCGGCGAGTCCAGAAGCCTTCCCCCTTGGGGCTCTGAAAGACTTCGTTCGGCCTGATGCCGAAAGGATCGTGCCGCCCTATGCCCATCGGCCAGAAACCGGCAAGCACGATGCCGAGCGGCAGGGGGCTGACTTTCGGCAAGGTCAGAAAATCTTCCTTCGTCAGTTCAGGGCTGACGAATGCGGCGCTGAAACCGAGCTTCGCAAAGCTCGCCAGCGTAAAGGCATTGGCGGCATTGCAGAACGGCCCGGCGACCAGATCCACTTCGCGCCCCTTGAAGAACACGGCCTGCCACGGCTCGTTGCAGACGAAATGCTTCGCGCCGTTGCGTATGGCTTCGTTGATGATGCGCTTCCAGAGCTCTTCCTCGTCAGGCCAGATGACCGGGGGCAGCCACCAAGCCATGTTCGGGGCCACCGTGCGGGAAACCTCGCGCACCGATTTGGGCGAAAGCCACAGGCCGATCACCGAATTGCGGCTGCGGCGCGTTTCCGAGCCGTAGGGCAGGGAGGCGCGGAGCGTCATATCCGGGCGGCGGCGGGGATGCGCTGGCTTGGGCATCTTGGGCGCGAACTCCACAGCGGTGGGTTCGCTCCCCTTGCACCGATCCAGCTTCCGCTTCCACTCCGCGATGAGCTGCACAAGTTCGGGCTCGCGGCGGTCGATGAGGAACACAGGCGTCCCGGCCTTCGGCGTCTTGTGGCGGGGGAGGCGCAGCGTAAAGGTTCCGGCCTTCGGCGTGCGGCGGGTCACGGGCAGGGTCGAATGCCAGTTCTCATCTTCATAGCCCACACGCAGGTAATCGTAGGAAATCAGTTCGATATGCGGCTTGAAGAACGGGCGGCCCTCCGCGTCCGTCTGTACCTTGCCCACGAGACGCCCCGAACTGGTCTGGCCGTCGGGCGATGTGGGCTCGGACATGCGCTGCGGCAGGAAGCGGGCGCGGGTGGAAGGGCGGCCAAGGGCCATTTCGAGGATTTTTTCCGCATCCTTGCGGGCCTGCGGATCGTCCGGGTTGTCGCGCAGCATCTTGTAGGCCGTGACGACGTGATAGACGTAATGCGGCCCCTTCTTCCGGCCCTCGATCTTCCAGCAGCTCAGGTGCGGGATGTCCGTGATGGTTTTGGCAAGCACGTCCAGCGAGAGATCGAGACAGGAGAAGAACCGCCCGGAATGATTGCGCTGCTTGTACACGCGGCGGCAGGGCTGCACGCAGCGCCCGCGCAGGCCGCTCTTGCCGCCCATATAGCTCGACCAGTAGCAACGGCCCGAAACGCACCAGCACAGCGCTCCGTGGATGAACATTTCCAGATCCAGCCCTTCGGGGCAGGCGGCGGAAATCTGCTTCACCTCGTCGATGGACAGTTCGCGGGGCAGGATGACGCGATCCGCGCCGAGTTCCTTCGCGGCCAGCAGCGACGCGGGATGCGTCAGGTTGGCGAGCGTGGAGAGGAACAGGCCGCCCTCGTATCCCGCTTGGCGGGCAAGGGCCAGCACGCCGGGATCCTGAATGATCAGGCCGTGCGGCTTCACATCGCGGGCGAGGCGGGCGATGAGGCGTCCTGCGGCGGGCACGTCGTCGGGCTTCACCAGCGTGTTGAAGGCGACGTAGATGCGCCTGCCGTTCTCGTTGGCGAGCTCGACCATGCGGGAAAGCTCGGCGGAACCGAAGTTGTCCGCCTGCATACGGGCGGAGAAATGCTTGAGGCCGAGGTATACGGCGTCGGCTCCGGCGGCCATCGCCGCGAGGAACGATTGCGTATCGCCCGCCGGGGCGAGGATCTCAGGCTTGCGAGTCATGAATATGTCCTAACAGTGGAGGGGGATGAAAAGTTGGGGGAACGGTAGGGAAGCCTCTTCGGGAAAGGCTGCGCCGTATCGGGATATGCAGGTTTTGAAGGCCCTGGCGGGTAAACTCCGGTGCCGCCCGCGCCCTTCCCCTCTGATGCCCTGTCTTGAAAGCGCAAAAGCGGCCAGCCCCAAAGAAGGCATACGCCGGGCGAAAAGGAAGGGAACCGCCGCCCCTCCCCATCAGACAACCTTTGGGGATGGAGGATCGCCCCCTCCGCCTTTTAGGGAGAGGTGAGGGAAAAGGCCCCGCCCGCCCCCTCCGGGGAGGCTTCGGAAAGGGCCTTTCCCTCGCCCACAGGGGTTATTCAAACACGCTGGCGTTGGTGATGAGCACGGCGGAAACCGGCACATCGGAATGGATGCCGCGGGTCGTGGTCTTTTCCTTTTCGATCTTGTCGACGGTTTCCATGCCTTCGATGACCTTGCCGAACACGCAGTAGCCGTAGCCGTTCACGTCAGGCGAGGAGAAGTTCAGGAACCCGTTGTCCACGGTGTTGATGAAGAACTGGGCCGTGGCGCTGTGGGGCTCGCGGGTGCGGGCCATGGCGATGGTGCCGCGCTCGTTGGCGAGGCCGTTGTCGGCTTCGTTCTTGATGGGGGCGTGGGTCGCCTTTTCTTCCATCTTCATGTTCATGCCGCCGCCCTGAATCATGAAGCCCTTGATCACGCGGTGGAAAATGGTGTTGGCGTAGAAGCCTTCATTCACAATATATGCCACAAACAATAACAACAGTAATGTACGAACACCCAACAACAAGAATATATTTTGAATAGGAAG
>URTO01000347.1 GCA_900550745.1 uncultured Desulfovibrio sp.
CATTTCGGAGTATGAATTTCAGTAGCGTTGATAGCAGCTTCCAGTTCCACTTTGGCGGGGTTCATCAGCGGAGAGCTTGCGTCCGGGCATCTCCTCCTCAAGCTGGTTCCAGAGCCCCTTGTAATAGGTGAAGCTCGCGCCCGCGCTGTACGGGCAGGGCGTATGATGGTGCTCGATCTCTTCGAGGAAGGCGTAGGTCGCGGTTTCAAATTCGGTCAGCCGCCAGAAGGGTTTCACCTTGCGGGCGAAGCCGTCTTCACCGTCGAGGCGCGGGCCCTGATCCGAGAGGTAGCCGACGTCCCAGCGGAGGGTGTTGCTGAACAGGCGGGCGATTTCGTCGTCGAGGTTGTGCCCGGTGGCAAGGGCGGTGAAGCCTTCCTCAAGCGCCGTCTTGTTGAAATAGTGCCGTTTGATCTTGCCGCAGGCGGAACAGACGGGGCGCTTGAGACGTTGTTTGACCAGCGGGATGGCAAGCCCTTCCTTGGCCATTTCCTTGACGATGAGCTTGAAGCCGTGCCTGCCGCAGAAGCGTTCGATGACCCCGCGCACGATTTCGGACGTGCCGGGGATGCCGAGGTCGATGTGCAGGCCGGTAACGTCATAGCCCTGACGCGAAAGCTCCAGCATGAGGGAGAGGGAATCCTTGCCGCCGGACAGGGCGACGAGGATGCGATCCTCGTGGGTGAACAGCTTTCCGGTTTCGATGCCGCGGGCGACCTGCGCGGAGAAGAAATCCCGGAAGCAGTTTTCACAGAATCCGGTATTGTGGCTCGGCAGGGAGATGATGGCCGTAGCGGACTTGCAGCGTTTGCATATCATGGTGAGGCGAACTCCGGGGCAGGGCGCGGCTGCGCGCTGCGGATTGGATGGCCCGGCGTGAAACCGGTTAACTGGTTTTTCTAGCTGGCGTGCAAGAGCCTTGTCAAGCCGGGAAGATTGGGCGGAACACGCGGCTGCGGCATGATTTTTTTGTGCGGGAAGGGTGATTGTGATCCCGATCACTGCCTTTTTCGGGTAAAGGGAAGAGTATCCGTTGACAAGATGATGTCGTTTCCCCTCAACTTTGGAGGTTTCCATGTTTTGCAATCAGTGTGAACAGACGGCGAAGGGCACGGGCTGTACGGTTATGGGCGTCTGCGGGAAGCTGGCCCCGGTTGCCGATCTTCAGGATCATGTGATCTACGCGCTGCGGCTGCTGTCCCGCACGGCGCTCAAGGCCCGCGCCAAGGGCGTGGTTGAGCAGGATACGGACGATTTTACCGTCCGCGCGCTGTTCTCCACCCTCACCAATGTGAATTTCGATCCCGCGGCCCTTGAAGAAGTCGCCCTGGAAGCCATACGCCGCCGCAAGGCGCTCGCCGCGAAGCTCGGCTGTACGCCGGATACGAGCGACGCGGCCGTGAAAGCCGACTGGGAAAGCATCCGAAAAGTGCAGGCCGGAACCGACCGTTTCAGCGACGATGTGAATGTCCGTTCTGCCATGCAGCTGCTCCTGTACGGGCTGAAGGGCGTAGCCGCCTATGCGGATCACGCGGCGGTTCTCGGCCAGCGTGACCCGGAACTGAACGCCTTCATCTATGAGGCGCTCGCCGCCGGGATGCCGGACAAGGACGGCACGCCGGACAAGGCGCGCAGCCTTGAGGATTGGCTGGATCTGGTGCTGCGCTGCGGCAAGGCCAACCTGAAGGCGATGGAACTTCTGGACGCCGGGAACACCAGGGCGTTCGGCGATCCCGTCCCCACGCAGGTTTCCCTTGGGCACCGCCGGGGCAAGGCCATCCTCGTTTCCGGGCATGATCTCGAAGACCTGTACGAACTGCTGAAGCAGACGCAGGGCACTGGCATCAACATCTATACCCACGGCGAAATGCTGCCCGCGCACGGATACCCGGCGCTCAAGGCGTTCCCGCATTTTGTGGGGCATTACGGCACGGCGTGGCAGAACCAGCAGAAGGAACTGCCCGGCTTCCCCGGCGCGGTGCTGTTCACCACCAACTGTATCCAGAACCCCAAGGATTACGGCGGGAAGGTATTCACCTCCGGCATCGTGGGCTGGCCGGGCCTTGTGCATATCAAGAACCGGGACTTCGCGCCGCTCATCCTCAAGGCGCTGGAATTGCCCGGATTCGAGGAAGACGCGCCGGGCAAGGAAGTGACCGTGGGCTTCGGGCGCAAGACGCTGCTGGACGCCGCCCCCGCCGTGCTTGACGCGGTGAAGTCCGGGGCCGTGCGCCATATTTTCCTCGTGGGCGGCTGTGACGGCGCGAAGCCGGGCCGCAACTACTACACCGAATTTGTGGAGAAGGCCCCGCAGGATACGCTCATCCTCACGCTGGCGTGCGGCAAATTCCGTTTCTTCGACAAGGATCTGGGCAAGATCGGGCCGTTCCCGCGCCTTATGGACGTGGGGCAGTGCAACGACGCCTATTCCGCCGTCAAGGTGGCGCTGGCGCTGGCCGACGCGCTCAAGTGCGGCGTCAATGATCTGCCGCTCTCGCTGGTGCTGTCGTGGTACGAGCAGAAGGCCGTGGCCATCCTGCTCACCCTGCTCGCCCTCGGCGTGAAGAACATCCACCTTGGGCCGAGCCTCCCGGCCTTCGTATCCCCCGACATCCTCAGCCTGCTGGTCGAAAACTGGGGCATCAAGCCCATTTCCACCCCTGAAGGGGATTTGAAGGCCCTTCTGGGATAGGCGGCATACGGGGGAGGACGGCGTTTCCCGTGCGGCCCGCGATGCCGCAGGGATACCGCACAGGGGATTGCCGCCGAGACATTCGCCTTTTCGGAGACTTCCTAAAGATCATTTTATATCACATATGGTTGAATATAGGTTTCGTTGAAGATGTGACTGTTTCTTGCCACCCCCCTTGATGACAGCCATAGCCTAAAAGGGACAGGCGCTTTTTCGGAAGATCC
>URTO01000348.1 GCA_900550745.1 uncultured Desulfovibrio sp.
AGAGATTGATTGCTCAATGAATAGAGATTGATTAAACAGTGAATACAGATTGGTTGAACAATGAATATAAAGTTGGTTAGGCAATAAACAGAGATTGGTTGAACAATGAATCTTCATTCTTTATCGGAATGGCTGAATAAAGCTGCCGCACGCTTATTGGCGAAGCTTTCGACATCCGAATACCACTGCTGAAAACGCTGAACCAGCTCCCGCCCCGCCGGGGTCAGCGAATAGCCGTCGCGTTTGGTTCCCGAAGCGTCCACAAGCGTCTCGCCCGCGATGCGTTCGGCCTTCTTTATCTTGCCCCACGCCCCACGGTAGGACATGCCGAGCTGCTTTGCGGCCTTGTTCAGCGATCCGAGCTCGTCGACAAGCTGGAGGAGCTCCACACGCCCCCTGCCGAAGCCTTCCCCATCCTCCCCCTCCAGCCAGAGCTGCACGTGGATGCCCTTGCGCCTTACGGCCTCATCCAAAAACTCCATGTTGTCCTCCGTCTCCGTTTCAGTGCCTTCCTGCCCCCCGCCCGCCATGCGCACGGCCAGCCGGGCCAGCAGCTCCAGCGCCCGCCCAAGGCACGTTTCATCAAAATCAAAGCGGTCGCTGTGATGCCCGGCCGCCCTGTCCGTCCCGACCTGCATGTAGGAAGCCAGCCCTCCTGAGGCCTGAACCCGGCTCATCAGGCAAGCGAAATCCTCCGTCGCCCCGAAACCGCCCATCGGGATGATCGCCTTCCAGCCGCCCATCGCTTCCGCAGCCGCAGCAATGACGCGGGCAAGCTCCGGGCTGCTCTCTCCCCCGGCGCTGTTCCCCACAGTCCGCCACTCGCAGGCGCAGCCCCACAGATCGGCGGAAGCGCGCAGGATACGCTCGGACTCGGCAACCATATAGGCGTCCAGTTCCGTGGTTTCCCCGCGCGTCTCCATGAACAGCCGCGCGGAGGCGGGGATGACGTTGCGGGCTTCCCCCCCTTCCAGCCTGCCCACGGCGATGCGGGTGCCGCCCTTGCCGTTCCGGGAAATGGCGTGCAGGCTGACCACAGCCGAACAGGCCGCAAGCAGGGCGTCCTTTCCTTCTTCCGGTGCGGCCCCCGCATGGGCGGGCACCCCGGAGAAAAAGACATCGCGCTTGGTGGTGGCAAGGAATCCCTGCGTGCCGCATATCAATGTGCCCGGCCCTTCGGCTTTGAAACCGATATGGAAACCGAACAGCGCATCCACGCCGTCTACGGCTCCGGCTTCCGCCATCGGAAGCGCCCCGCGCGCGCCTTCTTCGGCCGGCTGGAAGATCAGGCGGATCCGCCCCCGCAGGCGCCGCCGGATCGAAACAAGCACTTCAGCCAAGCCGAGCCCTACGGCGGCGTGCCCGTCGTGCCCGCACGCATGCATCAGGCCGGGCCAGCGTGATGCGAACCCCTCGCGCGCGGGCCTATGGCTCCCTTCCGCGCACTCGACGACCTCGTTGCAGTCCATATCGAACCGGAACGCCGTCACGGGGCCGGGGCCGCAGTCCAGATCCGCCCAGAATCCCGTATAGCCGTCCCCCATGCCCGCAACCAATCCGGCATCGGCTCCGTGCCCAAGCGCACGTTCCCGCGCCGCCTCAAGGACGGCGGGGGAAGGGACGCCCATCCTCCGGCCGGGGGCGCAAGCGGCTTCGCCCATGCGGATCGCATACCCAAGCCCATGCAGCCGCCTGATGATCAAAGCCGCGGTACGGAATTCAGTCCAGCCCGCTTCCGGATGGGCATGGAAGTCGCGCCGCCACGCCGCCAGCTTTGGGAGCACGGCGGCAAGCGCATCTTGCAAAAAAGGCAAAGAGGAAACCGACATAGGCGCACCTCACCGGGGCTTTCCCGGCCCCAAAACGGTTACAGCAAAAATGATAATGGAATATCAGAGTGTTACGATAAAGGGAATAACCTGTCAATTTTTTCGGAACCACATTCCGCATCCCCGGAGCGGCTCCCATCCCGGAAGGAAACGGCGTGTTTTACAAAAATGTACACGCCAATCTCCTTGAAACCATGAAAACCTCCCTTGCTTTGAACACGTTATTCATAGGGCCATGACTATCCAGAGTCTATAACGTGGCTAAAAGCAAGTCATGGCAATGAAAAACAAGTACGCTTATCGTTCTAAAATTTCAGAGACCAAAATCCGGCAAATCGTCCGACTTTTTGTCGTGGATTTGGACGCCTCGCAAATCGCTGCGGCAACGAATCTGAATAGAAATACTATCAATCGTTGCCTTGCCGCCTTCAGGGAAAGAATCGCCCGCTATTGTGAGTCGGAATCCCCTGTCGGCGGCGAAGTTGAAGTGGATGAGAGTTGCTTCGGCGTACGCCGGGCCAAAGGCGTAAGGGGCCGAGGCGCCCACGGCAAAACCATTGTCTTTGGCCTGCTCAGGCGTAACGGACGCGTATACACTGAGATCGTGCCAAACTGCTCAAAACCCACTCTCTAGGGAATGATTCGTGGCCGTGTGGAGCTTGAAGGCGTTATTCACTCTGATGGTTGGCGTGGCTGCGATGGCCTGGTAGATTTGGGCTATCGGAAGCACTTTCGTGTTGAGCATGGCAGCAATGAGTTTGCCAACAGGCATTCCCATATCAATAGAATACAAAGCTTTTGGGCCGTTGCCAAAACTCGGCTCGCCCGCTTCCTGAGCCTTCACAAGCATACCTTCTTTTTCCATTGGCTGTGTCATAGAAAATGGTTGATGCTTTTTCCTTGAAGTTCCAAAGGGATAACCGGCAAAATGCCTTATCAGTGAATCCAGCCAAGGGGAAAACTGGATAAAAAGGCTGTATTTTCACCGCACTGTGGAGATAAAGCAACCATAAACGATAACAGAGCCTTTTTTAAATTCCAAAGGAATAACGAATAAAACGCCCC
>URTO01000349.1 GCA_900550745.1 uncultured Desulfovibrio sp.
ACCCTCAGAGTCAGACCTCCGTCTACAATATATTTACCCAACCCCAAAGCAAGACTTACAGTTCCCTCTTCGGCTTTCTCTTTATTCCTGTACGATTTCCTTCACTTCATCGCCATAGGGGTCACGTACGGTCTTGGTTTCCTTCAGCAGGACTGACCAACGGCGTAGCGTGCCGATGATGACGAAGCCCATCATGATCATGACCAGCACGCTCAGCGAGGCGAGCAGGTACTTCTGGGTGGGGATGTACTGGTACAGGATCAGCCAGATGCCCGCCCAGAAGGTGATGATGGTCATGAAGATGCCGGGGACGGCGGTGATCCACGCATACTTGGTCTTGTTCATGCGCAGCAGCATGGTCGTGCCGATGAGCAGCGTGACCGAGGCGAGGAGCTGGTTGCTGATGCCGAACAGGGGCCAGATGCTGGAAATGTCGCCGGTGTAGACAAGGTAGCCCCACGCGCCCGTGAACAGGAAGCTGGTCACGAAAATGCCGGGCCACCAGTTCTTGTCGCCGAACTTGGGGATGACCTTGCCGATCATTTCCTGAAGGAAGAAACGGCCGACGCGGGTGCCGGCGTCCACGGCGGTGAGGATGAATACCGCTTCAAACATGATGGCGAAGTGGTACCAGTAGCTCATGAGGTGGGACATCCACGGGATCTGGCCGAAGATGTGGGCCATGCCCACGGCGAGGGACACGGAACCGCCGGGGCGGTGCATCAGGTTTTCGGCCACTTCCTTTTCCAGCGTGGGCAGGTCGACGACGGACATGCCGAGCGCCGCGAACTTGTCGGCCGGGGCGTTGATGGCGAAGTAGTCGGCGGGCACGAGCACGCAGGCGGCGATCAGGGCCATGATCGCCACGAAGCCCTCAACGAGCATGGCGCCGTAACCGACGAACAGCACGTCGCGTTCCTTGCCGATCATCTTGGGCGTGGTGCCCGTGCCGATGGTGGCGTGGAAGCCGGAGAGCGCGCCGCAGGCGATGGTGATGAAGATGAACGGGATCACCGGGCCGCCGACGATGGGGCCGCCGCCCTTGGTGAATTCGGTGAACGCAGGCATGTTGAAGTCGGGCATGACGAACATGATGCCGAGGGCCAGCGCGCCGATGGTGCCGATCTTCAGGAAGGTGGACAGGTAGTCGCGCGGCAGGAGCAGCATCCACACGGGCAGCACCGACGCGGCGAAGCCGTACACCGGGATCAGGATGGACATGGGCTTCTTGTCGATGTCGAGCCAGCCGAAGGTTTCAGGATGGGCGGCGACATAGGGCCCGGTCAGGATGCACAGGGCAAGCAGGACCACACCGATGATGGACGCGCCGAGCACATCGCCCTTGCGCCAGATCTGCATGTACAGGCCCATGATGATGGCGATCGGGATGGTCGCGGCCACGGTGTAGGTGGACCACAGGCTGTTGTGCATGGCGTTGACCACGGCGATGGACAGGCCTGCCAGCGTCAGCAGGAGGATGGCGAGCACGGCCCACGCCGCTATGGATCCCGTCGTCTTGTCGATTTCCTGCGAGGCGATGTAGGCGAGGCTCTGACCCCGGTGCCGCACCGAGGCGAACAGCACGACCATATCGTGCACGCCGCCCGCAAGCACGCAGCCGATGAGAATCCAGAGCAGGCCGGGCATGTAGCCGAACTGGGCGGCCAGCACGGGCCCAAGCAGGGGGCCGGCGGCGGCGATGGCGGCGAAATGGTGCCCGAAGAGCACGTATTTGTTGGTATCCACATAGTCGTGGCCGTCGGCGTATTTGACGGCCGGCGTCACACGGGCGTCATTCAGGTTCAGCACCTTGTTTGCAATGAACAGGCCGTAAAAACGATACCCTATCGCAAAAATACACAAGGCTGCAAAAACCACCGTAAGAGCGTTCATACGAAACCTCTGTTGGTGAAGGTGGCACATATGGCGATCGGGCTTCCGCCGCGATCGTATCCTCTAACCCCTCGCGCGTGCCTTCCGGCATCGTTCAAGGGGCAATCCTCATATATGAATTCAAGGGAAACGGTTATCCCCTGTTGCATCCGTCAGGATGCCTTGCGCGGGCCGCTTGCCCGCGTCAATGGGCTGAAGTTGTTGTAGGAAAAGCTCCTTCATCGCTATCCGTGCCCTAAAACTGTTTGTTGGAACAAACAGTTGAGGAGGGCGCACTTATGCGGCGTGGCGTCGGACGCACTGGCAGTATGATCCACGGGGCCGACTGCTGCTTCACCGGGCCTGATACCTTTCTTGAGGCACAGGAGACAGGAACGCCTTTTCAAAGGAGCCCGTTTGTCAGCAGGGAACGGAGGGACGAGTAGCCGGAAGGCGTCGCGCCGCGGTCAGACGCTCAGGGGAGGAGGCAGGGCGAAGGAGACGGGGCCGTCCCATCCCGTATAGGGGAGGAAGGCCTTTTCATGGCCAGCGCGAATCCGTTCGGCAAAGGTGGGTGTGGGCGAAGCCGCCGTAAATGTCTGGAGGCCACGGTGGCGCGCCAGAAGGTTGCGCGGTGTGGGCTGGTTCGGGCGCGGCGGGCTCTTGACCTCCTGCATTTCCTCGTGGCGGAACAAGAAACGCGTTTCGGACAGCTCGATGGACTCCCACGGCAGCAATGACGTGGGGCGCAGCAACCCCTCGTTGGGGAGGTTGTCGATGATGGGCACGGGGTGGGTATTGGACGTGAGCATCCCGCCAAAGAACAGGATAACACTCATCAGACCCATGAGCAGCATATGCCATGTGGGTGAGAGGCTGTTTCTTTGGTTGGCGTACATATCTCGTATCCCGTGTCCTTGTGGCTGTCGGCTTTGTACCGTTTGGCGCAACCGATAATCTCATTAGGAATGATTGTCAATGAGATGTTGGGCCGCCGTTCTCACGGGAAG
>URTO01000350.1 GCA_900550745.1 uncultured Desulfovibrio sp.
CTGAATGAACAACTGAATGTTAGAAGTATAGTTGATCACGTCGATATTTTCATTACGCAACTCGCGCACAATACCGTAGACAATCAGACGGGCATGGGATATATACGGGACGATGAGGACAGTTACTGGACACCGCTGGACGTAAAGGTGAAAGACCAGACTTTCGTCAGGTCAACCTCTCCCGATAACGGACCGGACATCACCCGCAGAGGAGCGGAAATGATCATCGATTTTCCGGAGATCACTCCTCTCCGTACGCAGTTCCGTGTGGATGCGGCCTATACATATACCAAATACATAGACAATTCCTTGTCTTATTACTACCAAAACGGATGGTCGCACACCAGTCTCGCCAACCGTTCCTACCAATATGTAGGTATATATGCCAACGGCGACAACTCATCCACAACCGCCAACGGCAAGCGCACTCACTCGCTGGATGCCAATATCACAGCGATCACCCGTATCCCGAAAGCAAGGCTGATCATATCCTGCAAACTAGAAGCCTCGCTCATCAAGCGGTCGCAGAACCTCTCCGAATATAACGGTACGTCGTATGCGTTCAACGTCAGCGAAAAAATCATAAGCATTTCCGCCGTCCATACGCCAATGCCGTTGAGGGCCGAAAGCTTCCTGATCAATTCCTCATCGGGGGCATGGCGCAGGGCCTCCAGATCCAAAGCACCGGAAGCGGCCTCGCGGGCAATACCCTGAATATACCCCACTTTACGCTGGCTGAGGCCACACTGCTGGATCTGTGAGGGATCAGCCTCCGCAAGGGATTGCGGCGTAAAGTTCCCCACCAGGCCGTGCAGCCGATCGGAAATCGTCTGTGCGGCCCTTCCCGAAATCTGCTGTGCAATCACGCTGTCGACAAGAGCCGTAAACAAATCCGGCTCCACCCCGCGCCGTATTGCCCCAAGCCGTCCGATCACCCGCCCAAGCCGTTTGTCCCGGCGTTTCAGCGCGTCGAGCGCCTCCCCACCGCATGGGAATACGGGACGCAGCCGCTCCCCATATTCCCAAAGACATAGCGTCGCCGCCGAGCCGAACGGCGCGTGGCGAGCCCGAAACGCCTCAAAACCTTCCCGCGTGCAGCTTCGCGGCCCATGCACCCGCATCAGGCCACTCCGTACGGCCTCATCGTCGAACCGCAGGACATCGGGACGCCGCAGCACTCCGATCAATATACGCACGGCAAGGCGTACATCCACGCACCGAAGCGAACACAAAACGCCCACCGCCTCGTCGTCGGGCAGGGCGGCAAGGCGCTCCATGCCGATCTTTCCTGAGAGAACCGCCTTCGCCGCACCGAGCAACGCCTTCGCCGTCTTCTTCCCGAAGGCCTCCAACGCCGGGCCCGCCTCAAGCACGCGTTCAGGGCTGACCTCCCCAAGCCGTGCGGCCAACGATGCCCATGCGAACGGGAACGCGTCGGATGCCCCCTTTTCCACAATCCCCTTTGCCAGCGCCGTAAACAGATCCGTTTCCAGCTCGAAAACGGCATCACCAACGGCTTCGCCCAGCACCGGATCCACGGAACGCAACCGGGCGAACGCCGGATCAGTCAGCGGGGCCATACCTGCGCTCCAGCTCAAGCAAACGCTCCTTCATGCCCAGCCCGCCGCCGTAGCCGACAAGCGCGCCTGTGCTGCCGATGATCCGGTGGCAAGGGACGATGATCGCAATGGGATTGCGGTTGTTCGCCATGCCCACGGCACGGCAAGCCTTCGGGTTGCCGATGGCTTCGGCAATATCCTTATAGCTTGCCGTATGGGCATAGGGAACCGTACACAGGGCCTGCCAAACCCGTTTCATAAAAGGCGTCCCCTCAAACCGCAGCGGCAAGTCAAACGCTTTGCGCCGACCGGAAAAATACGCCTCCAACTGCGCAAACGCCTCACCCAGCAGCGGCGTTTCAGGGCCTTCCGAAACGGCATCACTCCGCCCCGGCAGGTAAAGGCGCGTGATGAACCCCTCTTTGTCTTCTATGCCCACCCGTCCAAAGGCGGTTTCCCGAAAACACAGCATATGAACTCCTTATGGCTTCCGCATAGCATGGTTCGCTTTGGCGTACTTCCCTTTTTGAACCCCTTCCCCCAGAGGACGCCTTCATCCTGCCTTAACCGATGGTGCGCTTATCCCCAGCCATTCCGCAATCCTTCGGTATCCGACAAAAACTCGTGGCCCCGCCCGCAGTGCAAACGGATTGGCTCAACACAAACAAAAACGCCCCCTCCCGTTGCCTTCCTTTCCCTCACAACAGGGAGAACTGGCGGCTCTTCAGGCTGGCGCAACGCTGCTCCGTCACCTCATCGTCAGGGGAAAGCCTCCCCACAAGCAGCGGCGAAGCGGGATCATGCAGCGCCGAGCCCCGCCCCACGGGGACGCCATCCTGATTGGCGTAGCAATAAAGGCACCCGTTCCCGCAGGTGCCGTATGCGCCGACATCCACACTGGCTACGCACCTGCACCCTTCCCGCTGCTGCGAAGGGCGGACATCAAGGCGGCATCCGGCTGCCCGCTCGACAAGCCCACGGCTGACGCAGCCCGCATGGACGACACCGGGGGCGTCCACATCCTCCGCGCACAGGGAAAGCCGTATCCCCCTGCGCTCCGCCATCCCAGCAAACGCGGCAAGCAGCGCCTTCCGAGACTGCCCGCTGTCCCCGCAAAGCCCAAGGGCCGATATCCGGCGGCGGATCTTCGGGTATATGTCCAGAAAACTGACGACACACATGCGCGTAACCCCCTCAAGCCGCTTCGTCAGCGCTTCAAAACAACGCATATGCCACGAAAAAGGATACGCCTCACACGAAAAAGAAACTTTTCAAGCCGTAGTAGACGCCCGTAGCAAAGCCACTCAGATGCAGATCAG
>URTO01000351.1 GCA_900550745.1 uncultured Desulfovibrio sp.
CATTAGCCGTGAGGGGAGCCGGGGAGGTTCCGTTCCGAAGGGGGGCCCCTTTTTGCCATGGGGAGGGCGGTACTGCCGTATGTCCTTCGAGGGGAGGGGATGGTTTTTTGTTTACGTGTTGGGGATGGTATTGGAAAAGAAAGGCTCCGGCATGGGGTGTAGCTGTATTATCTCCACAGGATAGTGAAAATGCAAACCGTTTCCCCTTTTCGCTGGCGGGCTCCATACCTGAGGCAGGTTCTTGGCTATTCCTTCGGAACTTCAAGAAAGCATCAACCATTTCCTCTGACACAGCCAAAAGAAAAAGGGACTTGCGGCGTTTATTCCGTAAGTCCCTGAGATTTCTGGTGGGCGGTACAAGACTTGAACTTGTGGCATCCGCCTTGTAAGGGCGGCGCTCTACCAACTGAGCTAACCGCCCGTTCGTATGCAGGGCCTCTTATAGGGGAAAAAAGGCCCGAAGTAAAGGGGCTTCGGGTATGAGACATTCACTTTTGTAATAAAATCCGCATTTCAACTATATGAAATTCAAAATGAATTTTTTAGAAAATCATCGAAAAGGCGGATGCCTCCGGGGATTCTCAAAGCTCTCAGCGGATTGACGGACATCTGAGGCACGGTACTATGGCGGCATCCTTAACCTCCACCCACCTTTGCCATGACCGCCGAACTGTCCGCCCGAATCCACACCGCCGCCGTAACCGCGCTGGCTTTCGTCTGTACGTATGTACTGGCGTTCTATTGGAATCTGGACAGGCCGTTTTGGGCGGGGTTCACCGTGTTCGTGATCAGCCTGCCGAGCATCGGCCAGACCCTGCAAAAGGGCGTGCTGCGGATGTTCGGCACGGTTGCCGGGGCTGTCGCCGCCCTTGTCCTGCTTGGGCTTTTCGCACAAGAGCGCATGCTCCTTCTGTTTGTGCTGTCCCTCTATCTGTGCCTGATGCTGTATCTTATGCTGACCAGCGTTTACTACGGCTATGCCTTTTTCATTTCCTGCATCGTCACGCTGATCATCTGCCTCATGGCGGTTCACGAACCGCAGGACGCCTTTCATCTCTCCGTATACCGGGTTGAGGAAACATTGCTCGGCATCGGCGTATATACCGTTGTAACGCTTGTTTTTTCTCCAAGGACATCCATCAAGGGCCTGTATCGCGGCGTGCGGGATCTCATGGCGGGGCACAAAGCCCTTTTCGTCATGGGCGGGGAGGCCGGGGCGGAAGGCCAGATGAGCCGCATGTATGCGCAGTATGTCGGCATGCGGGAACTCCTCGATAAAGTTGGGCAGCTCATTCCCGCCGTACAACTGGAGGCGTATCAGGTTTACCGCTGCCGGGAATACTGGGGGCGCGCCGTCCGGTGCAGCGCCGAACTGCTGGAGCTCCAGCGGCGCTGGATGGGAACCCTCGTAGCCATGAAAGATTTGGATATGGCGTCCCTTTTCCCCCATTTTGAGTCACGGATCGCAGAACTGGGCAACTTGTTTGAACAACTGGATGCCTTGGGGAAGGAAGGCCCTCCCGGAGGTTCCGCGAAGCCCGGAGACGTACAGCCGCTCGCGTTCGATGAAAGCGTATTCGAGAAACTCGGCTCGACACGGAAGGGGTTGGCGTTTTCCGCGGTGAACCTGTTTGAGGAACAGGCGGCGCACTGCCGTGAGCTGCTGATGCTGGCCGGTTTCCTGCTGCATGGCGGGCCTCTGCCCGAACTGAAGCCGTTCGCGTCAAAAAAGGCCTTTTCCGTCATCAAGCCTGAGCAATACGCCTATATGTCCCAGATGTTCGTCATTTTCTGGGCGGCGGCGCTGTGCTGGATACTCCTCAACCCTCCGGGGCTGGAGTCCATCGCCTTTCTGGAATTGACCATCGTGCTCGGACTCATCGGCATCATGACCGGCGAGGACAAGCCGCTGCGTCAGGTGCTGATCTTTGCGCTCGGCATCGGCTGCACGGGGTTGGCCTACACCTTCATCTACCCTCTGGTTTCCAATCTCGGCGGGTTCATCGTCATGATGGGGGTATCGGGATTTTTCATTACGTTCGCGTTTCCGCGCAAGGAGCAGAATTTCACCAAACAGGCCTTCATGCTGCCGTGGCTGTCCATAGGCAATTTTACGAACCTCCCGACGTACGATTTCGGGCAGTTGCTGGTTGGTTCCTTTACGCTGCTGTTCGGCATCTCCATCGTTTCCCTGATCCATTACGCGCTGTTCATGCCCAACACGGAAGCCCGTTTTCTCCAGAGGCAAAAGGCCTTTTTCCGCTCCTCGGAAACATTGCTGCTCCATTTGCGGGCTTGCCGCGAACAGCGGCGCGGCTCCCTGTTCCGTCTGGGGATGTTTTTCCGTCTGCATCGGACGCGTTTTTTGGCTGAGGAGATCGGCATTTTGGCCAGAAAGCTCCCCGTAACCTTTGTGAAGCCCGAACTCGTCCGTGTTTTTTCCACGGAGGTTCAGGACATGGCGTCCTCGATGCAGGGGCTTTACGCCCGGCTCCGCTCCGTGGACAGCGACCTGCTTTGTCCTTCCCAGCCGGGGACGGCGCGCGTGCCGCTTGTGGAAGCGCCGTTGAAAGACCGGCTTGAATCCATGGAAGCGGTGGTCCGTTCCATGATTGACGGCTTGCGGGAAAGCGCCCGCGCCGAGAAAGGGCCGGATGCCCACGCGGGTGGGCAGGCCGTGCAGGATTTGCTCGTTTCCTGTGCGGGCATCATGAAATCGTTGTCCAATACGCTTGATTTGATGCGCTCCCTTCCTGTGGAGGCCGATTCCCGGAATAGGTTTTGAGGGAGTGTGAGATTGGGGGAGGGGAAAGGGAACCCTGCTGAAGAAGGGCTCCCTTTCCCCTCCCCCAAACCCCCTCCTCTATCCCT
>URTO01000352.1 GCA_900550745.1 uncultured Desulfovibrio sp.
CGGCACAGCCCAAGAGTAATTATGCGGTTCCCGGTTTGTACTTCTACGATTCTACTGTAACGGAAAAGGCCGCCGCCATCACCGCATAGGAACCCATGACCATAATGAACCCCATATTCAGGCATACGAACAGCTCGCCGTACCCCCGGCAGCCGTAGCGTATGGGCGGCGCGACGTAAAAAACGGCGGAAAACACGGCAAAGGCCACAGGCCCCCACAGCCATCCCTGCCCGCTGTGCCAGATGAGCCACCAGCCGATCAGCACCGTAGCCAACAACAGGCCCATAATGGTCAGGCTGATCTGGCGCGGGCTGATCCAGCCGTTCTGGATGACCTTCGTGCCCCCGATTGTCTCCTCGGTATCCACGCCTTCCAGATAATCGAAAAGATCATTGGCAATGTTGGCGACCGTATGCAGGCAGAAACACCCCACCATTACAACCGCGAAAATCCCCCAGGGCCAATACCCAAGATCGCGGGCCGCAAGCGCCCCCCCAAGCCCCACGGGGATGAGATCCACAATGAAGAACGGCGGGCGCAGCGCCTGCCACCACGCCTTGACGAGCTGACGGGAGGTCAGCGTGGGCGCATCGGGACGTTTCGGGGCCAGCGCACGGCTCAGCTTGCTTTCCATGAACCCTCCATAAAAACCGGACGCACCGCGCCCGCGTCGAATCGTTGCATCGCACCGGCGGGTTGTACACCGGGAACGCCGGAGGTTCAATCCGGGAGCGCAGCGGCCCGCCAAGCGGAAAGGAGGACGCCCGCCCCACGGACAACTCATATAAGAAAATAGCCTCCCTTTGCGCCGGGGGAAGATATCATGTTCGGGTGCGGGCGTTCGTTCAGTTCGCAAGCCTTCCTTTGCGCCGGGGGAGGATGTCCGCGCCACGGACGGAACCGGGCCGCGAAACAAGGAAAATTCCATGTCCACTTGACAGGAACCCCTTGCTGCCGTAAAGATAAACAGCTTTTTATCAAGCACACTCTGGCAGCGGCCTGGGGTGCTCGTTTCGCCCCGCGGCATGGGCCCGCGGAACGCGGACGGGTAGAAGGGTCAGGGCCGGGGTGGAAGCAAACCCCCATGTCGAAGGAGACATATCATGGCATACGTTAGCATGAAGCAGATGCTGGAAACCGGCGTCCATTTCGGCCACCAGACCCGCCGTTGGAACCCCAAGATGCGCCCGTTCATTTTCGGCGCCCGCAACGGCATCCATATCATCGACCTCCAGCAGACCGTGAAGCTGTACCGCACCGCCCACGACAAGATCGTGGAAACCGTCGCCAACGGCGGCCGCGTGCTGTTCATCGGCACCAAGCGTCAGGCTCAGGAAGCCGTCGCCGCCGAAGCCGGCCGCGCCGGTCAGTTCCATGTGACCAACCGCTGGATGGGCGGCACCCTCACCAACTTCGCCACCATTCAGAAGAGCATCGAGCGCCTCAAGAAGCTCGAAGCCATGTTCGCCGACGGTTCCGTGAACCGCTACCAGAAGAAGGAAATCCTGACCCTGCAGCGCGAAATGGCCAAGCTTGAGCTGACCCTCGGCGGCATCAAGGACATGGATCGCCTCCCGCAGCTCGCCTTCATCATCGACCCCAACCGTGAAGAAATCGCCGTCAAGGAATGCCGCAAGCTCGGCATCCCGATCGTGGCCGTCACCGACACCAACTGCGATCCCGACGTCATCGACTACATCATCCCCGGCAACGACGACGCCATCCGCGCCATTAAGCTTTTCGTCACCGCCATGGCCGAAGCCTGCCTCGAAGGCGAAGCCATGCGCAAGGACTCCAAGAACAAGGACGCCGAGGAAGAACTGAAGAAGGCTGCCGCCGCCGAAGCCAAGGCTGAAGAAGCCCCCGCCGCCGAAGCCGCCGCCGAATAACCAACGTATTTCGGAGATTCTCATGAGCATCACTGCTGCTATGGTTAAAGACCTGCGCGAAAAGACCGCCGCGGGCATGATGGACTGCAAGAAAGCCCTTACGGAATGCGACGGCGACATGGAAAAGGCCGTCGACTGGCTCCGCCAGAAGGGTCTTTCCAAGGCCGCCAAGAAGGCCGGCCGCGCCACCTCCGAAGGTCTCGTGGGCTTTGAGCTGGCCGCCGACGGCAAGTCCGGCGCGGCTGTCGAAGTCAAGTGCGAAACCGACTTCGTGGCCCGCGGCGACAAGTTCCAGGGCTTCGTGAAAGACATGGTAGCTCAGGTCGCCAAGGGCGAATACGCCGACTCCGAAGCGCTGCTCGCCGCTCCTTTCGTGGCCGACGCCTCCGTCACCGTGAAGGAAGCTCTTGATGGCGTTATCGCCACCACCGGCGAAAACATGGGCCTCGGCAAGTTCGCCAAGATGGAACTCGCCGCCGGCAAGTCCGGCCTGATCGGCGGCTACCTGCACTCCAACGGCAAGCTCGCCGTACTCGTGGAAATGCAGACCGGCAGCGACGCCGCCGCGGCTTCCGAAGCCTTCCACGAACTGGCGAAGAACGTGGCCATGCAGATCGCCGCCGCTTCCCCGCTCGCCGTGTCCGCCGAGGGCCTGAACCCCGAAGTGGTCGAACACGAACGCGAAGTCTATCGCCAGAAGGCCCGTGAAGAAGGCAAGCCCGAACAGATCATCGAAAAGATCGCCGAAGGCGCGGTCAAGAAGTTCTGCAAGGACGTGTGCCTGCTCGACCAGCTCTACATCCGCGACGACAAGATGACGATCAGCGATCTCATCAAGGGCGCTTCCAAGGCCATCGGCGAGCCGATCACCGTTGTCCGCTTCGTGCGGATTCAGCTCGGCGCCGAATAGTTTACGCCACTGACTGTAAGAGGGGGGCCATGCCCCCCTTTTTTGTAATCGCAACCG
>URTO01000353.1 GCA_900550745.1 uncultured Desulfovibrio sp.
CGTTGTTGGTCACATGCAGGTCTTTCGTAGTAGTCGTGCCACCGACCGTGAGGTCTTTCATGACTTCAGCATAATCCCCCTCTGCCTTCCCTCTGGCGCGAACGCCTTGAGACCCCCGACGGCGACTTCATCGACATCGATCATATCCCCGCCTGCGCGGGCATCCGTTCCGGGCGCGTAGCCATCCTGTCGCACGGGCTCGAAGGGAACAGCACACGCCGGTATATGCTCGGCATGGCGGAAGCCCTCAACCGCCGGGGCTGGGATGTGGTGGCCCGGAATTTCAGGGGGTGTTCCGGCGAAATGAACCGCACGCTTCCGCTCTACCACGGCGGGGAAACGGATGATCTGCACCTTGTCGTGCGGCACTGCGTCTCCCTCGGCTACGGGAGCATCGTGCTTGTGGGGTTCAGCATGGGCGGCAACCAAACGCTCAAGTACCTCGGAGAGCGCGACCGGGCCATCCCTTCGCAGGTAAGCGCCGCCGTCGCCCTTTCCGTCCCGTGCGACATGGAAGGCGCGGCGGAAGTCCTTTCCCTGCCCTCCCGTGCTCCGTATATGGCCTATTTCCTGCGGACGCTGCGGCGGAAGGTCGAAGCAAAACATTCCCGATTCCCTGATCGGATCGGCATCGACGGGCTCGGCCGCATCCGCACGTTCAGTGAATTCGACGACCGCTATACCGCCCCACTGCACGGCTTTCGTTCCGCACGCCATTATTGGCGCGAAAGCGGCTGCCTGCGCTTTCTGGAGCACATTGATGTGCCCTTCCTGCTGATCAATGCCTCGGACGACCCCTTCCTTTCGCCGGGCTGCTATCCGATCCGCATTGCGGAAACGAATACGGCCATGACGCTGGAAATGCCCCCTTGGGGCGGGCACGTAGGATTCGTCACGCCGGGGCACGCCCTCTATTGGTCAGAGAGGCGTGCGGCGGATTTTTTGGAATCCGTGTGTGGAAGCGCCCACAATACCATACAGTAACATTCATACATCCCCCGGCGGCATGGAACCTGTCCCCCGTACCGCCGCAAAACAAAAGGCCCTTTCGCAAGAACGGGCCTTTTGTTTTAGGCTGTGCCATAGAAAACGGCTGGTGCCTTATTTTTCAAAAATTCCAATGAAATAACCAATAAAACGCCTCAAACATAGAGTCCATCGACGGAAAACTGAGGAAAAAAGCCGCTCTTTTCACCGTCCTGTGAAGATGAAACAACCATATCTTCAGAGCCTTCTTTTAGGCGTATCCATCGCGGCGGAGGGCCTTCCGAAGCTGTTGCAGAAAATCATGCCGAGGGATACATTCCGCGCCGTAACGCATGATGTGGTTCGTTGCCATCTGGCAGTCGACCAATTGGCAATGCCGCGTTTTCAGCCACTCCATCAGCCTGACCAACGCCAGCTTGGATGCGTGGGGGCGCATGTGGAACATGGATTCCCCGAAAAACGCCCTCCCCAGCCCGACCCCGTACAGGCCGCCCACGAGCGTATTTCCGGCCGCGTCATGCTCCCACACTTCAACGGAATGGGCAAAACCCAGTTCATGCAGGCTGGTGTAGGCATCCACCATTTCAGGCATGATCCACGTCCCGTCCTGATCCGGACGCGGCGCAGCCGCGCATCCCGTCATGACCTCGCGAAAAGCCTGATTGACGGTCACGGAAAAGCCGCACTTGCGTATCTCCCTGCGGACGGTGTGCGGAATGCGGAAGTTTTCAGGAAACAGGACGCACCGGGGATCGGGCGACCACCAGAGCAAAGGCTGGCCTTCCCCATACCACGGGAAAATCCCGGCGCTGTAGGCCGCCAGCAGGCGGCGGACGCTCAGGTCGCCGCCGACCGCCACAAGCCCCTCCGGATCGGCCCCCTCCGGATCAGGAAACAGTTCCGGATAATCGGGATGCAGGCGGTATATCATGCGCCGCCCTCCCATAGGGGAAGGTTTTCCGTATGGGACAGGGGCCTACGCTTTTTGTCGACTTTCAACACCAATGTATTCAGCTCCGGGGAAGTTTTCATGCTCCTGACCGTATCTCTCCTCTGCATCGTCACCTTTCTTGCGGGACTCATCGACAGCATCGCCGGAGGCGGCGGGCTGCTCAGGCTGCCGGCCATCCTGATCGCGGGGGTTTCGCCGCAGCAGGCGCTCGGCACCAACAAGTTCGTCGGTGCGATGGGCACGGGCGCGGCCATGCTCAACTTCGCCCGCAAGGGGCTCATCCTGTGGAAACTGGCCTTCGTCGGCATCCCCTGTGCCCTGCTCGGTTCCGCGGTCGGCAGCAAGTGCATCCTCGCCTTCGATCCCCAGACAGCCGGGAAAATCCTGATCGCCCTGCTCCCCGTAGCGGCCATGATAACCCTGATCCCCCGGCGCTCCAAGCCGTGTAAGGACAGCTTCACCTCAAAAGACATCTGCCTGCTGACCCCGCTCATCTGTTTCAGCGTCGGTTTCTATGACGGCTTCTTCGGGCCCGGCGCGGGCAGCTTCTTCATCATCGCCTTCAACGTCTGCCTGCGCATGAACCTCATTCAGGCTTCCGCGCTGACCAAGGTCTTCAACCTTTCCTCCAACCTCGGCTCGCTGTTTGTCTTCCTGTATCACGGCGACGTGCTTTTTCTCTACGCCATCCCCATGACCGTGGCCGACGTGCTCGGCAACCTCACCGGCAGCCAGCTCGCCATCCGTACCGGCCCGACCATCGTCCGCCGTTTTCTGCTCCTCTCGCTCGTCATTTTGTTCGTCTCCCTTATTTGGAAGTATTATTTCGCTGGGTAGGAGGAAGGAGGGACTTGGAGGGGGGAAGGGAGGAGAAAGCCTTTCTTCAGAAAGGTTTC
>URTO01000354.1 GCA_900550745.1 uncultured Desulfovibrio sp.
GAGATACCTCAGCCGAAATCGTCTGGGAACAGGCCTGTGCTCCGGGTGCCGATTGTATTTTTTCCGGTGATTCCCGTTTTGCCTGTGCCAACCGATGCCTCCCGGCTGAAGAAGCCAACGAAACGATCCACCCTGACGATCGGCCTTTATTCCGTTCCGACATTGATTCGCTCCATTCCGGGGAGCAGGATACCTTTTCACGCCGGATCCGCAGCCTCGGCTGTGACGGGAACTGGATTCCCGTGGACGCCTACGCCCGCAGCCTGCGCGACGGCAGCGGGACGCCCCTGTATCTCATCGGCGGCTTTAGGGACGCCTCCAACCTCCCGCCCGCCTCTTCTCCGGGCATCCTCCCCCGCGACCCCGCCGTATCCGACATCATTTGGGAGCGTTCCGTGTCCGGGGGCGGCTTCGCCGTTTCCGATGGCGTGGAGCGTTTCCTCGGCCACCCGCGCCATCACTTCAGGAGTGCGGAGGATCTCATCTGCCTGTTTCACCCCAGCGACCTCGCCATCGTCCATGAACATATGGAAGCCATAGGCAAGCTGGCTGGCTACGACTGCCTTTCCGTACGGATACGCCACAACGACGGCACATGGCGGCAGGCCGAGGCCCGCATGACCGTCTTGCGCGGCCGGGCCGGCGAAGACAGGATCATCTGCGCGCTAAAGGACGTCACCCCCAAGGCCGCACGGGATCTCCCGCCGCTCCAGCCCGCACAAATTTCGTCCTTGACAGGGTTGTACACGCTCGAAGCCGGGCAAGCCATTATTGAAAAAAAACTTCTCACCGGCCTCAACTTACAGGCCCTCATTCTCGTGGATTTCCGCAACCTCAGCGAAATCGAACAGCGCCACGGCAGCCGCTGGAAAAACCTTTTCCTTCAGCACGCGGGGGCCATCCTCCGCAGCCTCGCCCGCGAGAACGATGTGCCCATCCACTGCCGCGCCGGTTCGTTTATCCTGTTTGCCGATCAATACGAGTCCCTCCGCGAAGTGACCGACCTTACCCGCAGCCTTCAGCGGGCGCTTGGCGCCGCCTGCGCTTTCGACGGGGAGCCCGATTCCGTGGAGTTTTCCATCGGCATCGCCGTCGCGCCGTACGACGCCCTCACGTTTTCCGGCCTCATTGACCGCGCTGCTCAGGCGTGCAGCCAGCGTTCAGGGGTAAATTTCTATGACAAGCAGGCCGCCGACCGTTTTCGGATCGACGCCGAATTCATTGAAGAGGAGCGCCGCCGCGAAAAAGAGCAGATACGCAAAGCCCTCCAGACCATCATGGATAACGTGGACGCCTACCTCTTCGTCGTCCACCCGCTCCGCCATGAGGTGCTGTTCGCCAACCGCCAGATCCGCAGCATCCGGCCTGAATGCATACCCGGTTCATCCTGCTACCGTTCCTTTTTCCGTTTCGACAAGCCCTGCATCGACTGCGCCATCCTCAAAGGTCAGGACTGCCTCATCGAAAAGGACGGCCAACAGATTTATCTCCAGCTTCGCCATAAAAAAATCCGTTGGCTCAACGATGAGATGGTCTACCTCGTCAGCGGCATCGACATCACCGAGCGCATGCTCCACGCCCGCAGGCTTGAGCACATGGCTTACCACGATTCCCTGCTCGACATCCCCAACCGGCAGGCCGCGCTCAGGAACCTCCAGCACATGCTGCGCGAGGGCAAGCACTGTGCCGTCGTCTTGTTCGACATCAGCGATTTCAAGCTGTTCAACGAAACCTTCGGCCACGCCAAAGGCGATCTCCTGCTCAAGGACGTGAGCCTGTCCATTGCCCGTTTTGTGCCTGAAGGCAGCCTCTACCGTTCCGGTGGGGACGATTTCCTTGTCCTGCTTCCCGGCGCTGACGGCCCGCAGGCCGAACGCCTTGCCCAGTCCGTCAGGGCCTCTTTCATACGCGTGCTCACCATTGAGGATCTTGAGTACACCTGCAACATCGACGCCGGGATCAGCGTTTCGCCGCAAGACGGCACCAATCCGAGCACCCTCATCACCCACGCCGAGCTCGCCCTTGCCGAAGCCCGCAAGGAAGGCCGCGGCATCTACCAGTTCAACAAGGAACTCGATCAGCGCCTCTCCCGCAAGAAGCTGCTCCAAATCCTCATCCGATCCGCGCTGGCGAACGGCGATTTTGAGGTGCATTTCCAGCCGGTTTTCGAGATCAGCACGGGCCTGTTCCGCAAAGCCGAGGCTTTGCTGCGCCTGCGGGACGCTGCGGGCAATTTTATTTCCCCCTCCGAATTCATCCCCGTGGCCGAAGAGACCGGCCTCATCGTGGATGTCGGCTACCTTGTGCTCGACACCGTCTGCCGCCAGCTTCTCAATATGGCAAGTGTTGCGGGGCTCCCTTTCCAAGTCGCCGTAAACATTTCCGCCATCCAGCTTCTCCAGACCAATTTCGTCAGCAGGGTTGTGGAAATCATCCAGTATCACGGCATCAACCCACAGCAGCTTGAGTTTGAAATCACCGAGAGCGTGCTCATCAATTCCTTTGAGCAGGTGAAGAGCGTCATGCAGCAACTGCGGGATAAAGGCATCCGCTTTGCGCTTGATGACTTCGGCACGGGCTACTCCAGCCTGAGCTATCTGACCCATCTCCCCATCAGCACCCTCAAGCTCGACCGTTCGTTCATCAAGAACCTCGAAACGTCCGAAAGCAACCGGCAGGTGTGCAAGGCCGTCATCGACATTGCCCGCCACTTCAACATGGCGATCGTCGCTGAAGGTGTTGAAAACCAAGAACAGTCGAAAATCATTTCAGAAATTGGGGCAACAAGCATACAGGGCTTCTATTATGCCCGGCCCTTGCCCG
>URTO01000355.1 GCA_900550745.1 uncultured Desulfovibrio sp.
CTCCCGTTGGGGACATATCCTGAAAGGGGAACGGAAACAATTGCTGGCTGCCGGAGCCGGTGCGGGCTTGTCTGCCGGAGCAGTTTAGCGGGTGCGGGGAAAAATCCCCGGCCGCCCTCTTGGAGAAAATATGAGCATCAAGCAGCGATTTGATCAGGAGCCGATCTATCTCATGGACGGATCGGCCTTCGTATACCGGGGGTTCTACGCCAACCAAAGCATGCAGCGTTCGGACGGGTTCCCGACGAGCGCGCTGTTCATCGTGGCCCGCATCCTCATGCGCATCCTCCGCGAGGAACAGCCCAGGCATTTCGCCTTTGTGCTCGACGGGCACGGCCCCAACTTCCGGCATGAGCTGTTCCCGCTGTACAAGGCCCAGCGCAGCGCCACCCCGGAAGACCTCATCAAGCAGATCGATCCCATCCATCGGCTCATCAAGGCGCTCGGCCTGCACCTTGAAGTCTCCGACAACTGCGAGGCGGACGACTGCCTCGCTTCACTCGCCAAGCGTTACCGCGAGGAACGCCCGGTGATCCTCGTGGCTACCGACAAGGATCTCAAGCAGTGCCTGCATGAAAACGTCATGATGTGGGACCCTGCCAGCAAGGATGAAAAGATCGTCACCCTCAAGAGCTTTGAGGAAGAGACGGGCCTCAAGCCCACGCAATGGCCGGACGTGCAGGCGATCATCGGAGACTCCAGCGACAACATCCCCGGCGTCCGCGGCGTGGGGCCGAAGACGGCGGAAAAGCTGTTCCACGAGTATGCCTCGCTGGAGGCCATCCGGGATGGCTTCGCCTCCATGAAGCCCGCCCTGCAAAAAAAATTCGACGGGCAGCTTGAGGCCATGTTCCTGTACCGCCAGCTTACTACGCTGGACACCACCCGCTGCGCCTCCCTCACGCTCGACGCCA
Source organism: uncultured Desulfovibrio sp. (assembly GCA_900550745.1). Lineage (GTDB taxonomy): Bacteria > Desulfobacterota > Desulfovibrionia > Desulfovibrionales > Desulfovibrionaceae > Bilophila. Next base: position 915 of record URTO01000355.1, read on the forward strand.
TGCGCGTGCGCCCGGTGAACCGGCAGGAGGCCGCCACCCTGCTCCGTGAATTCGAACTCAGCTCCCTTGAGCGCGAACTCGCCACGCTCATCCGCGACGGACGCGTCGCCGTGGAACACGACACGCCGGAAACGGTGGATTCCGGGAAAGGTGGCCCCATGCGCCAGCTTTCCCTGCTCGACACGCCCAAGGCCGAACCGCGCCAGCGTCTCCGCGACGCCTCCGATCCCTTCTTCGACGCGCTGGAAGGCAACCCCGTGGCGGTGCTCGGCGGGCACGGCGAACTCGCCGTCGCCGTCGGGGATAAGGAAATCGTCTATACCGGCCTGACGCCCAAGCTCGTGGATCGCCTGCTCAAGGCGAAATTCGTGATCGCGCCGGACGTCAAGGCGCTGCTGCACACACACGCGGACTGGCGGCGCATCCCCTCGGAAAAATGGTTTGATCTTGGGCTCGCCAGCTACCTGCTGGAACCGGAGGATCGCGACTACGGCTGGCCCAAGCTGTCCGCCCGCTGGGGTACGGCTCTTGGGCTTTCGGCGGCCAATCCCGGACTCCTCGCCCTTGCCATGACCGACCAGCTGCTTAAGCGGCTGTCCGGCGCGCACCTCGTCGGGCTCATGAAGACGCTGGAACTGCCGCTCATCCCGGTGCTTGCGGACATGGAAAGCGCGGGCGTCAAGCTCGACGCCGAAGCCCTCGCCGGTTTTCTGGAGGAAGTGCAGAAGGATCTGGATCGCATCACCGAGGACGTCTACCGCGAAGCGCAGGGGCCGTTCAACATCCGCTCCGCGCAGCAGCTTGGGGACGTGCTGTTCAACCGCCTGAAGCTCCCCATTTCCGGCAAGACGCGCGGCGGGCAAGCCTCAACGTCTCAGGACGTGCTGGAAAAACTTTCCGGCCACCATCCGGTGGTGGACGCGCTCCTTGAGTTCCGCAAGCTGGAAAAGCTGCGCTCGACCTATCTGGAGCCGCTGCCCCGGCTCATGGGCGGCGACGGACGCATCCGAACCACGTTCAACCAGCTTGCCACCGCCACGGGCCGCCTTTCGTCCAGCAACCCGAACCTCCAGAACATCCCGGTGCGCGGAGCGCTTGGCCGCCGGATGCGGGCCTGCTTCACCGCGCCGGAAGGCAAAAAGCTCATCTCGGCGGACTATTCGCAGATTGAGCTTCGGGTGCTGGCGCATCTTTCCCGCGACGAGACGCTGCTGGCGGCCTTCCGCGAGGGCGCGGACATCCACGCCCGCACAGCCAGCCTCCTCTTCGACGCCCCGCCCTCCGAGATCACCCCGGATCAGCGCCGCAACGCCAAGACCATCAACTTCGGGCTGATCTACGGCATGGGCCCGCAGAAGCTGGCGCAGGAGCTCAAGATCCCGCTGTCCGAGGCCAAGGCGTTCATGGCCCGTTATTTTGAACGCTTGCAGGGGCTCAAGAACTTCTACGAGAACGTCGAGGAAATGGCCCGCGAGCAGGGCTATGTCACTACGCTTGCCGGACGCCGCCGCCCCCTGCCGGACATTCAGGCCGAAAGCCAGCAGGCGCGTTCGCTCGCCCGGCGTCAGGCCATCAATACGCTCATTCAGGGCAGCGCTGCGGACATCATCAAGCTCGCCATGCTTGCCGTGCACGGTGACGCTCCCCTGCGCGCTCTGGACGCCAAGCTGTTGCTGCAAGTACACGACGAACTGCTGCTTGAAGTCCCCGAAGCCGCCGCGCAGGAGGCCGGGGAACGCGTTGCCGCGCTCATGGCAAACGTCCGTCCCGGCGGGATCGTCCTTGACGTACCCCTCAAGGCCGACTGGGGCGCCGCCGGGAACTGGGGCGATGCGCATTAGTTGGGGGGGGAAAGAGACGTGGGGAGGGGAAGGAGAACCCTTCTGAAGAAGGGCTTCTCCTT
>URTO01000356.1 GCA_900550745.1 uncultured Desulfovibrio sp.
AATATGCCGTAACGCAGCGTGCGGATCAAAGGCGCTCGACTTGCAATCCGAATGCAAGCGGTATGGAAACGCTTCTTCCCCTGCTTTCCATCCTGCTTGGCTTCCTTCTCTACGGGCCTGTCGTCAGGAAAATCCATCTTTGCCGCCTGCAAAATGATTTTCTTCCTAACCTATACGACTTTCACGGGATGCTTCCACTCCCATTCGCTCCTCCGCCCGCGCGCCCTTAAGCCTCCGGATCGGGCACGGCTGAAAAAGGGCCTTTCATGCCCAAGGCATGTTTGGCGCGGGAACGGCACCCGTCCCCGCAAATGGGGAGCGTCCCCTCAGCCTTTTCAGCATGCATCCCGCCGGGGGCCGGATTCCCCTTAGGATCATTTCGCATTACTCAAGAACATATTTCGGAGTGAGGAATATGGAAACCGTAAGAAAGCCGTTGAATGAAGACCGCGTAGCCTTGTTGCTCGGAAGCGTCATCTTTATCCTTGCCCTGCTCAAGTTCGGCGGGATAGACATGCTCGGCTGGGCCGTCAAAACCGGTATGTGGGTGGACAACCCGCTTGATGCGTGGAAGTCCGCCACCAAGGGCCTTCTCCCCGGCTATGGGGCCCTGTTTGTTACCTACGCCGTCCTGACGGGCGCGCTGGCGTGCGGCGTGAAGCTCATGGGGAACGACGTGGCGAAGTTCGTCAAGTCCTTCACCATCATCTTCTTCATCGCCATCATTTGCTATACGTTGGGCGCCAACGCCTACATCGCGGCCAACCCCACCCAGCTCAAGGCGCAGGGGATTCCGTGGGCGCTGGGCCTGAGCACCGAAGCCGGGCTCATCCTCGCCCTCGTCATGGGCATCGTGATCAGCAACTTTATGCCGAACCTTGCCGAATCCCTTAAGGACGCATGCCGTCCCGAACTGTTCGTCAAGATCGCCATCGTCATCATGGGCGCCGAACTCGGCGTGAAGGCCGCCGACGCCGCCGGTTTCGCCGGTCACATCATTTTCCGGGGACTGTGCGCCATCGTTGAAGCCTATCTCCTCTACTGGTGCGTGGTCTACTACGTCGCCCGCCGGTACTTCAAGTTCAACCGCGAATGGGCCGCGCCGCTGGCCTCCGGCATCTCCATCTGCGGCGTTTCCGCCGCCATCGCCACGGGTGCGGCCATCCGCTCCCGGCCTGTCGTTCCGATCATGGTGTCCTCGCTCGTCGTGGTCTTCACCTGCATCGAAATGCTGATCCTGCCCTTCATCGCCCAGCACTTCCTGACCGGCGAACCCATGGTTGCGGGCGGCTGGATGGGCCTCGCCGTCAAGTCCGACGGCGGCGCCATCGCTTCCGGCGCCATCGCCGAATCGCTGATCCTCGCCAAGGCCGCCGAATCCGGGATCAACTGGGAACCCGGCTGGATCATCATGGTGACCACCACCGTCAAGATCTTCATCGACGTCTTCATCGGCGTGTGGGCCCTGGTCCTCGCGTGGGTGTGGTGCACCAAGTTTGACAAGTCCGGCGACCGCACCATGCACTGGGGCGACGTGTGGGCCCGTTTCCCCCGCTTCGTGCTCGGCTACATCATCACGTTCGCCATCCTTCTCATCATCTGCCTCCAGTCCCCCGAACTGCAGAAGACCGGCAAGGCCGTTTCCGGCACGCTGAACGCCTTCCGCGTCATCTTCTTCCTGCTTACCTTCTTCACCATCGGCATGGTGTCGAACTTCCGCAAGCTCATGGAAGAAGGCATCGGCAGGCTGGCCATCGTCTATGTGGTGTGCCTGTTCGGTTTCATCATTTGGCTTGGGCTGCTCATCTCGTGGCTGTTCTTCCACGGCATGACTCCTCCTCTGGCCTCCTGATTTCACACTCTGCTTAGCTAAGGAGAACGATCATGGCAGAAAAGAAGAACGACGTGAAGTTTCATGAAGAAATACAGAAGATGGAATATGAGCCCATGGACGAAACGGAGCTCAAGCTCATTAAGGGCGGCATCACTTTGGGCATCGTCCTGCTTGTGACCCTGTTCGTCGTGAGCAAATACATCCTTCCCGGCATCCATTAATCCTTAAGCACAACGGGGGGAGAGCCCGCCTCTCCCCCCGTGTGGACACACCGCCATGTCTCAATACAAGCTTGTTTATTACTCGGGAATGAACATGAACCTTGTCCGGGGCGATTCCGAAATCGTGGAAGCGGACTCTTTCAAAGATGCGCTGTCCCGCAAATGTTCATGGCCCGTTTTTGAGGCGAGGGATCACCTCTCGGCCGCCGCCCAAAACCCCGGCACCTGCGTCTACTATACGGAAATGTGGGAAGCCGTCCTGTTGGATCCGAAACAGGCGTCTACCAGCCATGACTGTTACGGCGACTTTTCCGGGATGCGGTACTAGGCCGTGCCGCCAATTAGATATAAGATATTGAAATTATTAAATTATTTTTCAAGCTGCAAAAAGATTTTTAATGATTTCAAATAGTTTTATGTCAAATGACAACACAACATAAGGTTCCGCCCGTCCAAGCGGCACCCCTGCGGGAACCAACCACGCCGCGGAGCCGGATTTCATAGCCTGCCGTGGACGTATGCCGGGTTCCTTCCATCCCGGCACCCGATCAGCAAGCTGAGGGCATGCAAGGCTTGAAGTTCCGTATGCCCCACCCGCGTGCCCGCCGCGCCTTCCGGCGGCAGCCCGCCATCCCCTAGGCTGAAACCCTCCTCCAGCCCGGTGACGCCGCGGCCAGAGCCACAGCCGTATCGCTTCCGGGTTATGAAGCCAACAAAACCGGCCAGAGCTGTCCGTAAGCGGTATACGCGCCTATCGCA
>URTO01000357.1 GCA_900550745.1 uncultured Desulfovibrio sp.
AAGTCAAAAGTCTTGGGAGGGAGAGAGGAGGGGGCTTGGGGGAGGGGAGAGGGAACCTTTCGCCAGAAAGGTTCCCTCTCCCCTCCCCCAATTTTCCCTATCCCCTACAGATTTTCAATAACCTTGTCGCCCATAGCGGCGGTGGAAAGCTGCACCTTCCCGGCTTCCATGATGTCGCCGGTACGGAAGCCGTCGCTGAGCACCTTGTGCACGGCACTTTCAATGGCGGCGGCTTCGGCGTCCATGTCGAAGGCAAGGCGGAGCATCATCGCGGCGGACAGGATCGTCGCCAGCGGATTGGCCTTGCCCTGCCCGGCGATGTCGGGCGCGGAGCCGTGGATGGGCTCGAACAGGCCGGGGTTGCCCGTGCCGAGGGAAGCGGAAGGCAGCATCCCGATGGAACCGGTGATGACGGAGGCCTCGTCGGAGAGGATGTCACCGAAGAGGTTGCCGGTCACGATGACGTCGAACTGCGAAGGATCGCGCACCAACTGCATGGCGGCATTGTCCACATAGAGATGGGTCAGCTCCACGTCGGGGAACTCCTTGCCCACTTCGATCATCACTTCGCGCCACACGCGGGACACGGCAAGCACGTTGGCCTTGTCCACGGAGCACACCTTCTTACGGCGCTTGCGGGCCGTGGAGAAGGCCACTCGACCGATGCGGGCGATTTCCTCTTCATTGTAAATCATGGTGTTGAAGCCGGTGCGCAGGCCGTCGCGCACTTCGGTCCCGGCGGGCTGGCCGAAATAGATGCCGCCCGTCAGTTCGCGCACGACGATGAGATCAAGGCCCTTGGCGGAGATGTCGGGACGCAGCAGGCACGCGCCGGCAAGTTCGGGGAACAGGGTCGCAGGGCGCAGGTTGGCGAACAGGCCGAGGGCCTTGCGGATACCGAGCAGGCCGCGTTCGGGACGGATGGCGGGATCGATGGTATCCCACTTGGGGCCGCCCACCGCGCCGAGGAACACCGCATCGGCGGCTTTGCAGGCCTCCACGGTGGCGTCGGGCAGCGGCACGCCCACGGCGTCGATGGCGGCGCCGCCGAGCAGGGCTTCCGTCATGGTGAACGAATGACCGAATTTCTTTTCCACGGCGCGAAGCACTTTCACGGCTTCGGCAACAATCTCAGGGCCAATGCCGTCACCCGGCAACAGGCAGATCGTCTTCTGCATTCTTCAATCCTTGCGGTCTAGTAAAAGGGTTGTATGAACGAATGTCAGGCAAGCTGACAGTTCGGGCAAAAAACGGTGGCCCGCCCCGCGATGCGGCAGCTTTCCAGAGGAACCCCGCACTCAACGCAGGCCTCGCCGGAACGCCCGTAGACACGGAAGGCGTTCTGAAAAGCCCCGGCGTCACCCCGCGCCGTACGGTAATCACGGATGGAGCTGCCGCACGCGTCAATGGATTCAAGCAGGACTTCCCGCAAGGCCGCGTGAAGCCGCTTCAGGCGGTCGACGGACACGTTCTGTGCATCGGGCCGGATGCCAGCGCGGAACAGGCTTTCGTCCGCGTAAATATTCCCGCACCCCGCCAGCACGGTCTGATCAAGGAGCAGGGCCTTGATCTTGCCCCGCCGCCCGGCAAAACGGGCTGCGAAGGCATCGGCGTCCATCTCCAACGGCTCCGGGCCAAGGCTGTTCCAGAAAGGCCAGCACGCAACCGCAGCGGGCGAAAGCACCCGCACGTAGCCAAACTTGCGTGCGTCATCGAAAAAAAGGCGCGAGCCGTCGTCGAGATCGAAAAGGAGCCGGGTATGTTTTTCCGGGGGCGTACCCGCAGGATACACGAACAGGCGGCCCGTCATTTTAAGGTGGAAGCCAAGCCCGGTGATGCGTTCATTCCCGCAAGCAAGGCACCGGGCCAGCGAACCGGACGGACACGCCCCGTCTACAGGAGGCAGCGGTTCCGAACCGAATGCAAGGGGCAGCAGCAACAGCTTGCCGCGACGCCCCGGACGGCCGATGACGCCGCCCACGACCTTGCCGAGCGGAATCGTCCCCTCAAAGGTGGAAGGGTTGAGCAGCTCGCAAGCCACAATGCGCCGCCCCTCGACTTGCGGAGCGAGGGTGCGGGCGATGGTTTCGACTTCGGGCAATTCAGGCATGGGATCTCCGAGGGCTGGGACAGGCCGCATCCGCTTGTTTGCCGCCGAAAGAGCTTTTTAGGAAAATTCCGGGGACACACGGCCCTGCCGGAGGCAAGCCCTAGTCGGCTTTCTGGAAAGCGTTCATCAAAATGGCCTCATCCTCAGGACGGGCCACAATATCCAGTTCGGCGTATCCGCCGTGGCAATGAAACGCGCCGTCGCGCAACTCCACATAACCGGCCCCCAGCACCCGCCCATAGGGGAGCTGCTCGCGCATGTCGCCGTGATCCACGCGGCTGGGGAACACGAAGCTGACCGGCTGGCCCGCAAAATCTTCCATGATGAGATATTTCATACCGCTGTCCTTTTCCTCGGAACGTAGCGCCTTTTCCCGCAAAAATCCAGATGATTGCCGCCCCGCTTCTCCGGCGTCGGACACATAAAATCCTTGACAGGGACAGGGAATTTTGATTATCAGGAATTGTTCCTAAGAAAAATACGGGCGGCAGAGCCGCTTCATGGAGGTCCATTATGGCAGTTACAGCGGAACAGGTTCTCAAGGCCATGCAGGATGCGGGCAAGCCCGTCCGTCCCGGCGATGTCGCCAAAGCCCTTGACGGGAAGGGCTATTCGGCCGGAGCGTAGTAGCAACGCTTCGGGGACATGATCTTGCCCGACTTTTTCAGTTCGTCGATGGCCTTGGACAC
>URTO01000358.1 GCA_900550745.1 uncultured Desulfovibrio sp.
AGATGCTCTCAGGATTCGTAGACGATACGCCCGCCGGAGATGGTTTTGAGCACGGAAAGCGTCTCAATGGATTCGGGCGGTACGGTCAGCGGGTTTGCAGAGAGCAGCACAAAGTCCGCATAGTATCCGGGAGCGATGGTGCCCACCACATGGTCGCGTGCGCTGCACTTGGCGGCATTGACGGTATAGGCTTTGAGGGCGTCGAGCGGGGAGATTCTCTGATCTGGGCCGAGAATGCGCCCCGCCGTGGTTGTGCGGTTGACGGCGGTATGGATGGAACGGATGGCATCCACGGGCTGCACCGGAGAGTCGACATGGAGGCCGAAGGGAATTCCCATACGCACGCAGGAACCGCAGGGATCGAGCCGTGCGGCCCGCTCTTCGCCGAGGAACAGGTTGACGTGGCGCTCGCCCCAAACGTTGACGTGGCGGACAAAGAACGTCGGCGTGACCCCGCAGGCATGGAACCGGGCCAACTGCTCGTCGGTCGCCATCTGTACATGGATGATCATGTCTCCGGGGATTTTCCGGGGGCACTTCCGAAGTGCCTCCTCAAACCCCCGCACGACGAATTCAATGGCGGCGTCGCCGTTGGCGTGGAAGGCGACGGGGACGCCTTGGCAATGATATTTGGCAATCAGCTCGGCGATCTGTTCGGGTGTGAGGACATAATCTCCGCAAAAATCGGGTTTGCAGGCGTAAGGCTCCTTGAGCACGGCGGTCAGGGACTGGATCGAGCCGTCCGCAAACGATTTCACCCCTCCGTAGTAGAGATAGTCGGAAACGGGCATGTCCCATGTACCCAATTCGAGCATTTCATCCATGATGTTGGGCATAAAGTGCAGATAGCCCCGGGCATTCATGCGGTTTTCCCGGGCCAGCCGGTTGTAGGCGCGGAGTATGCCGTGGGCGCCGTTGCCGAGGGCTATGCCGCCATCTTGAAACATCGTAAACCCCGCGCGATTGTAGTCGGCGATCGCATATTCGATTTTTTCGGGAAGCGTCTCAGGCGGGCAGGCCGGAATTTTTTGGAATACCGCGAAATAGGCGTTTTCTTTGAGCAGGCCCTCCGGCATGCCGTCATCGCCGAGTACAACCACCCCGCCCTCAACGGAAAAATCAGCGGTGACGCCGAGTTTGGCGAGTCCGAGCGGGTTTGTATACCCCATGTGGCGCAGTGAGGTGTGGAAGGCGCAAAAACGGGCATCCATAAGAAATTATGAGGAGGCCAACGCCTCCTCAATCAGCGCGTAGGGCTCGTTTATATGGCTGTCCAGCCTCCATCAATATGAATGATCTGCCCCGTGATATAGTCGGACGCGGGGGAAGCGAGGAACATGGTCAACCCTTGAACATCTTCCGCGAAGCCCACCCGCTTCATGGTGGTTTGCCGGGCGAGGGCCTCGACGACTTCCGGCCTGTCGAAGAGCGGGGCGGTGAGCTGCGTCTTGAAGAAGCCCGGCGCGATGGCATTGGCCGTAATGCCCGTTCCGGGGCGTGACCATGCTTCGGCCATGCCCCGCGTGAGCTGGGCGATGCCGCCCTTTGACGCCCCGTAGGGCAGGCCGTTGGGGAAGGCGCGGCTGCTTTGAAGGGAGGCGATGTTGATGATGCGCCCCCATCCTCGGCGCATCATTTCGGGTACGAGGGCCTGAGCAAGAAAGAACGGCGCGGAAAGGTTGAGCCGCAGCGTGTATTCCCAAATTTCGGGCGTGAGTTCGTTCCACGGCTTGCGCGGGTTCAGGCCGGCGGCGTTGATGAGGATGTCCGGCGCTCCGAAAGGCTGGGATGCTTTTTGGGCGAGCTCCGGCAGCGCCTTGAGTTCGCTCACATCGAAGGCAATGCAAGCGATGCGCTTGTCTTGATCCGGATCCCGATGGGCGGAGCGTGCCGAGGGATCGGAGTCATACGCAAGGCGGCAGCCCTGCTGCTTCAAGCTGGCAAAGATCTCTTCCGCCGAGGCTTCAAGACGATCCGGCGTGCGGCCCACGAGGATGAGATTGGCTCCAGCGTGGAGCAGGGCATGGGCCATATATTTGCCGAGCCCGGAACCCGCGCCTGTGACAAGTGCTGTATGGCCTTGGAGCGAAAAGAGGTGCGTCTGAAGAGGGGAGCGTGCTTCCGTATCGCGTTGACAATCCATGAGAGCCTCCGACAGCGTAGTTTTGTTGTGTTGCGGGGTGCCGTTTAACGAGACGTCGTGTTCCGAAACCGTTATTCGACGTAAATCATCCGTTTGGTCATCCCCCCGTCAACAATAAGGTTATGCCCGTTGACGAAATCGTTTTCCTCGTGGGCAAGGAACAGGCAGGCATTGACGATATCGCGGGGGATGCCCACACGCCCGGAAGGGTGTTGGGCATGATCCGCAGGGGAAAGCGCTTCATAGCCGTCGGCCTGTATCCAGCCGGGGCTCACGGCGTTGACCGTGATCGGCGTGGCGCTCAGGGATACGGCCAACGTATTCGTGAGGGAGACAAGGCCCCCTTTTGAAGCGCCATAGGCCTCCCACCCCGCTTCGTTCTGGTTCCAGCGGGTGGAGGCGATATTGATGATGCGCCCGTAATCCTGCCCCGCGTTGGCCTTGATGAAGGCCTGCGCGCACAGGAACGCGCCGCGCAGGTTTACGGAAAGGGCGTTGTCGAATTCGTCGGCGGTCATTTCCATGATGGGCTTGTGGAAATGGGCGAGGGCCGCGTTGTTGACGAGAACGTGGACGGCGCCGTGCCGTTCCGTCACCCGTTGGAAGGCATTATTGACAGCCTCGGCCTGCCTCAAGTCGGTTCGGATGAAGCCA
>URTO01000359.1 GCA_900550745.1 uncultured Desulfovibrio sp.
CCCTTGGCGGGAGCCACGGCTAAGGCATTTTTCCGGTTATCCCTTTGGAGCTTCAAGGAAAAAAGCATCAACCATTTTCTTTAACACAGCCTAATTTATTGAAAGTATTTAACTGTTTTTAAATTATGATGAGATTATTTTCAATAATTTTAAATAATTACATGTAGGATGACGACATGCCTAACGAACCTTTTGAGGAGGTAGCCCAAAGTGGAAGCTGGAGGTGGCCCGTATTTCCTTTATTGCTGGCTGTGTATATATCGGGCCGTGGGGTAGTACTCTGGAAGGCGGCTTGAAAACGGCCCGTTCCCCGCGTAAGGGAACACTAAACGAAGGGGGGGATATATGCAGTTTGAAGAAGCTCTTTCGCTTGCCGGGAAGGGGGAACTGATCACCCGGCCCGGATATGGCGTTTCTTTTGCGGCGATTCGGGAAGGGCGGGCCGTGTATGGACATTTTATCGGGGAAACCGGCTTTGCCGATGTGCGCGCATACGTTTTTACGGACGAAGACAAGAGTGCTGCGGATTGGGAGCGTTTTGCCCGTGTCCTCCCCGATGCCTGGGAAGGCTGTGATGTGCCGAATGGGTAAACCGTGAGGTGAGGTACTTGTACCACGCTGTCCCCGTTTTCCGCTGGCCAATCAGGAGTCTGGAGTAATCGTAGGATGCGTTCTTTCTTTCTCTCTCTCTCTCTCTCTCTCTCTCTCTCTCTCTCTCTCTCTTCTGAACGGCGCCACAGTGTGCTATGATGAAGGCCGTGTGTCTGCGGGGATGATTGGCGGACGAAAGCCTCGGCACGGGGCATATGTATGGAAAAGGCCCGGAGAAATACCCTCCGGGCCTCTTGCAGGCATGAGATTTACGAGAAGGCGGACGGCTAATATAAGCCGTGTCCTGCGGATGACTTGGGGACAGCCCATAATTGCGATAACGGGAAAAATCCGCGTATTTTTCGCTGCTGGCTGTTTGTCCCTGCCCGGTTTTCGAGTCTCCGTCATCAGGGCCTCGGCAGATCCCCATCCAGAAAAAGGGTAGGGAACCTGTCGGGCCAGCGGGCTGCATCCCGGAAGGGGAAGCCCTCTTTACCGTGATTCGCCATAGGCTTTCCTGCCCAAGGTGGCTCCCCGTGGTTTTTTGCCGAATTTGCCGGAGCGCTGGCGGCGCGGGCCGGGGGCGAAGGGTTTGCGGGGGTGCGGGCTGCCCGTCTCATCGGCGGCCTTCGCCGACACCTTCACCCCGCTTATGAACACGCCCTTGTTGAGTGTGGCCAGCACATGCGCGGCCAGTTCGGCGGATATTTCCACGATGCTGAAGTTGTTCTGAATATCGATGGCGCCGACGCTCCGTCCGGGGATGCCGCTTTCGCCGGTTATGGCGCCCACCAATGCGCGGGGGGTGACGTCATGCACCCGCCCCACATCAATGTGGAGCCTGGACATGGGGCCGGATTCCTGCCTGCGGGAAAGCGGCTGCATCTTGCCTTTTGATTTCGCTTGGGCACTTTTGGCGGGGCGCTGCGGTTCCGCCAGCTCATCCACTTCACCGACATTGTCCTGATTCCCAAAGTCCCGCTGCATCAACAACTTGAGCAGGGCCGCCGAAATATCGCGGCTGGAAACATCGCCATCCGGGAAGTGTTCGGTCTGGAAATCCTCCACCAGTACCCGCCAGCGATCCAGAGGGCACTCGGCCAAGGTTTGCCGGACTTCATCCAACAGCTTGGAAGTGCGGATGTTGTTGACGTCACGCAGGGTCGGCAGTTGGCCCGGCTGGATGCGGGCCTTGGTATAGCGGATGATTTCGCGGATCTTGTACTGTTCGCGTACCGTGACGAAGGTAAAGGCCTTGCCTTCGCGGCCCGCGCGGCCAGTACGCCCGATCCGGTGTACATAGCCTTCCATATCGTGGGGGATGTCATAGTTGATCACCGCGTCCACGTCTTCCACGTCAATCCCGCGTGCGGCTACATCCGTCGCCACCAGAATCTCAATGCCGTCGGTACGGAAACGGTTCATCACCCGATCCCGCTGGGTCTGGTTCATGTCGCCATGCAGCCCGTCGGCCTGATAGCCGCGCTGCTGCAAGTGTACGGTTATCTCGTCCACGCTGCGTTTGGTGGCGCAGAACACCAGAGCCTTGCGGAACCCCTGCGAGTCCAGCACGCGGCACAAGGCGTCCATCTTCTGGTATGGGCGGACTTCGTAGTAGACTTGTTCGATGGCGGGGACCGTGAGCATCTTGTGGGCGATGGTCAGCATCTCCGGCTCGCGCAGGAACCGCTTGCTCAATTCACGGATAGGCTGGGGCATGGTTGCGGAGAACAGAACCCGTTGGCAGTCCGCCGGGCTTTGTTCCAGAATAAGCTCGATATCCTCGCGGAAGCCCATGTCCAGCATTTCGTCGGCCTCGTCCAGCACGACAATCTGCGCATCGCCCAAGCGCAGCGTGCCGCGCTGCAAGTGATCGATAACCCGGCCCGGCGTGCCCACAACCACCTGCGCGCCCTTGGCAAGCGCCCGAAGCTGGCGCTCGATGGGCTGACCGCCGTAAATGGGCAAAACAGAAACGCCCCGTTTGTGTACGGCCAGTTTGCTCAGCTCTTCGGATACCTGAATGGCCAGCTCGCGCGTAGGGCAAAGCACCAACGCCTGCACGCCCTTGCCGGAAGTGAGCTTTTCCAGGATGGGCAGCGCCGAATCCGCTCCGTTTACCAAGGTTTGCCCGGTTCCCAACAAAATCTCGGCGAAGAGAAATGCCGTGAAAGTGGAGGTGAAAGAATAACATAGGTACCCTCCA
>URTO01000360.1 GCA_900550745.1 uncultured Desulfovibrio sp.
CATGGAGTAGAGGGCATTGTATTCTCTTCTTCCTGTACCGTATATGGCCAGACCCCTCCCCTCTCTCTTCAAAGATTTTCGACTGGTGGGGAGGCTGCCCGGAGGGAGTCCCTGTCGTTCTTCAGACGGGGAGGCATTCCCGAAGGGAGCCCCTACGTGTTTCAGACGGGAGGCGTTCCCGAAAATCCAGACCGGGGCACGGCTGGGGTTTGTCAAAAACGGCGTTTCCCGGCGGACGGGGCGGGCCGACGTTCGCCAGTTCGGTGAAAGGGGGAAAGGTATGGTTCACAGTCCGAGGAGGGCACGGTATCCGGCGGCATCAAGCAGGGATTCGGCGGAAGCGTCCGGGCGGATGCGGATCATCCAGCCTTCCCCATAGGGGGAGACGTTCACCAGCGTAGGCGTGCTTTCCAGTTCCTCATTCACGGCGACGACCTCTCCGGGGATGGGCATATACAGTTGGTTGACCGACTTGAGGGATTCGACCGTGCCGAAGTCGCTCCCGGCCTCGAACCGCGTACCCACTGCGGGCAAATCCACAAAGGCGATTTCACCGAGCTGATCCTGTGCGAAATCGCTGATGCCGATGACGGCTTCGCCGCCGTCCATGCGCACCCAGACGTGCTCGCCGGTGTAACGGAGGGATTCGGGGAGGTTGAGTTCTTCGCTGCTTTTCATGGGAAGTTCCTTTTCTTGGGATATATTCAACTTGAACGGCGGGGCAGCCCAAAGGGAACCTGTTTTGGGGAACGCCGTGAACTAGGGTTCGATGAACGCGAAAGCCGTTGGAATGGGAAGGCTTGGGGAAGGGGGAAAGCGGGTTCCCCCCTTCTTCAGAAGAGCGTTCCCTCCACAGTGCTTCATCCGCCGGCCTCGACGAGGGAAAGCGCGGCTTCATACAGGCCCTCCGCCAAGGTGGGGTGGGCGTGGATGGTTGCGGCGATGTCCCGGACGGATGCGCCCAGACGCAGGGCAAGCCCGGCTTCCGCGATGAGATCCGTGGCATGGGCCCCGGCGATGTGCACGCCGAGCACTTTGCCCGTGGCCCCGTCCGAAACGATCTTGAACATGCCGGGGAGTTCGTTCATGGCCTGCGCCTTGCCGAGCTCGCGCATCTGGAACGTGGCCGTGCGCACGTTGCGTCCCGCCTCGGAAGCCTGCGCTTCGGTAAGCCCCACGCAGCCGATTTCGGGCGACGTGAAAATACCGGACGGCACGGCGGAATAGTCCATCCGCCCGTCATGCCCGAGGCAACCGCGCACGGCGCACAGGCCCTCGGCGGCGGCGACATGGGCCAGCATGATCTTGGAAGGGCCCAGTACGTCGCCCACGGCATACACGCCGGGGAGGGAGGTGCGCATGTGATCGTCGGCCCGTATCCAGCCGCGTCCGTCCACGGCGACCCCGGCTTCCGCCAGGCCGAGGCCGGAGGTGTTGGGCGTGCGCCCCACCGTGACCAGCACGGTTTCGGCTTCGATGGGCGTTTCCTTCATCTGCGCGGGCGCGGGGTCGCTGATGAACGGCGAGGGGCCAAGTACGGCCTTGACCACGCCGTCTTCCACGCGGACGTCCTTGAGCGTCCGGCCCAGTTCGCAACCGATGCGGCGTTTCTTCATTTCCCGCTGGAGCAGCGCGCTCATGTCCGCATCCACGGAAGGCAGGGGCAACAGGCGGTTCTGTCCTTCCACCACCGTGACCTTGGACCCGAAGGCCTGATAGATGAACGCCAGCTCGCAGCCGATGACGCCCCCGCCCACGATGGCGATGGACGCGGGCACCCGGTCGAGCGCCAACGCGTCGTCGCTGGTCAGGATGTGCGCATGATCGACGGGCAGGCCGGGAAGTTCCAGCGCGCCCGAACCCGTAGCGAGGATCACGCGGTCACCCTCGACGGAAACCTGGCCTTCCGCTGTGGAGGCTTCCACCAGCCCGGCATGGACGAGGCGCCCCCGCCCCTTGAGGAGCCGGACGCCGAGGCTTGCGCAAGCCTTTTCAAGCCCGCCGCGCAGGGTGGCGCAGACCTTTTCCTTGCGGGCGAGCACGGCGGCGGGATCCACAGCCGGAACCCCCTGCCCGGTGATGCCGAACTGGGACAGGCGCAAGGCCAGCTCCAGCGCATCGGCGGAGGCTTTCAGCGTCTTGGTGGGGATGCAGCCGTTGTTCAGGCAGGTCCCGCCGAGGTTCCCGCTTTCCACGAGGGTCACGGACATCCCGGCGCGGGCGGCGGCAAAGGCGGCCGTGTACCCGCCGGGGCCTCCCCCGATGACGGTCAGGCGTATGGACATGGCGCGCCTCCTAGTCCTCGTCGCATTCGAGATTCAGGTTGTATTTCACCGGGAAGGCCGTTTCGAGCGAGCCCGTGATCAGACAGCCCTGCTTCATGATCTTTTCCACGCGGTCGAAAATGAACTCGTATTCCTGATCCATGAACACGGTCACGTCCAGATCGATCCCGGTCACGCGGCCCCGGCCCTTGTCGTCCGTGCCGGTGCGCACCGTGGCCTTGCCTTCGATGCGGCGGTACTTGGCGCTGCGGGTTTCAAGCGCCTTGTCCAGCGCCGCGCAGTAACAGTAGAGCGCGGAGGAGGCGAGCAGCTTCTTGGCCGTGCCGGGCCGTTCTTCGGCGGGGATCAGCTCCCCGTCGATGGAAATGACGCCGAAAGCGGCGGATTCCATATCCAGATCGACTTTGGCGCCCCGGCGGGCGATGGAAACGCTTCGTATGGGAGTTTCAATAACCGTATAATCCGCAGGTATGTTTTCCGCTTCCACACCTCTTGGCACCAAAG
>URTO01000361.1 GCA_900550745.1 uncultured Desulfovibrio sp.
GGCATGTGAAGCCGGATATATTTTCCCTTTGTATCCAAGGAGCCCTTCCGTAACGGGATAAAGCCATGTCCGGGAATTTTTCGGATATGGCTTTTCCGCTATGGGTTCCGAAGGGGAGGCCGCAAGGGAGGCGGTGCCATAAGCCAGAGGCTGTGCCGTAAAATGGTTGACGTTTTTTCCCCGAAGTCCCAAAGGAACAGCCAGCCAAATGCCTTCTGCCAAAAGCAGGCCGGGAAGAGCATCATGCCCGCTGAGTCAGGGATCTCCAATATCCTTGAATGGAAGCTTCAGGAAGTCGAAGTGGACAGGCGATCCGCCGTAACCCATATGAAGGCGCTTGAGGCTTCCATTGCCGCCGTGTTCCCCATCGCGCGGGGTGGATCTGGCACGGGATGAAGAAGGTGAGCGCCGCCCCGCGAAACCACGCTGTCCGCGTACCGGGTCGCGGAAGGCGAAGCGGAATCCTCCATTGCCGTCAAGTGGCATGACGAAATCGCGGAACTGCGGGCCATGCTCAACGTCATGCTCGGCAGCCTGCAAAAGGACGCGCGTATGCTGCGTGAGCTTTCCTATAGTGATCCGTTTATGGCCCTTTGAAACCGCCGCCACTTCCGCAAGGTGCTGTCCGGCGGGCTGCACCGGGTGCAGGAAAAGGCGGGGAAGGGGCAGGCGTCCATTGATGTGGATGCGTCAAGGGCATCAACGGTACGTTCGGACACGCCGCCGGGGATATGGTTCTGCGGGAGTTCGCAAAGCTCGCAGGGGAGAAGCTCCCCGACCTAGCGACGTTCGCACGGCTTGGGGGAGACGGGGTTCGCGCTGCTCCTGCCCGATGCCGATGAGGGTGCCTTGTTCCGCCAGCTTGAGGCGATCCGGGAAGCCTGCACGGAACGGCTGCTTGTCCATGCCGATCGGGATGTGCGTTTCAGCATCAGCGTCGGGGGCTATCGGTTTACGTTGTCGGCATTATAGGCACGTCTGAGGAGAGCGGAAAGGCCATTTCCGAGCTGTTCCGCCATGTGGATTCCGCCTTCTATATGCCTAAAGAAGCAGGGGGCGATGGGTGACGCTCTGGAACCCCGGCTGCTCATTTCCCTGTCCCGAAAGCCGTTGGAAGGGGCAGCCTGTTCCGTGTGGCGGTTGTTACGGCGGGAGCCGGAAACGGACAGTGCGGAAGGCATGCCGGGCAGGGGAGGGCACCTTGAGGGCCCCGGTTTGGGGGGAAAGGAGGGATACGTGACGCCGATCACGGCAAATCATACGATACCGGGTAAGATGGGGCATCCCGTTTGAAAGGAGCCGTCCGTGACCACCATGCGTTTGATCCTGTGCCTTGTCCCGTCCTCGCTGGCTTTTGCATTGGGCGGCGCGCACTTCTGGCGTGCCGGGCAATACCCTTTTTCCGTTGGCTGCATGCTGTTCGCACTGCTCGTTTGGAGGCGGGAGGCATGGATACGGCAGGCCGTGCTTGTCCTGTTGCCGCTGTTGGCCGCGCGTTGGATATGGACGGCGGCGCAGTCCGTACAGCTTCGGATGTTCATGGAACAGCCGTGGATGCGGCTGGCGTGTATCCTGCTCGGCGTATCGTCGTTCACCGCTACGGCGGCCTTGCTGCTGGAGGGAAAGACGGGGGATGTATGGTATGGGCGCGGCAAGAAAAGGGCGCTCATACGGACAGGGGCCTTTTTCGGAACCATCGCTGTCCTGACGCCGTTGCTTTTCGTCGCGCCGCAGGTCTTCCTGACGGAGCGTTTCCTGCCCGGATGGGCACCGCTCCATATCCTGCTTGCCGGCTTTTGGGCTTCGTGGGTGGCCTCGCGGCTTGGGGACAGGGGAGCCGCGCCGCGCACGCGCCTATTCATCTGGCGGCTGTTCTCGGCGGCCTTTTTCGCACAGCTCGCCCTCGGCCTTGCCGGATACGGCCTGTTCCTCATGACCGGGAAGCTCCACCTTCCCGTGCCGGGCATGATCCTCGCGGCCCCGCTCTACCGTGGCGGCGGGCTGTTCATGCCCATCCTGTTCGGCGTCTCCGTACTGTTGGCCGGGGCTGCGTGGTGCAGCCACCTGTGCTATTTCGGGGTCTGGGATACCGTAGCGGCCTCCGGGTGCAAGGCCCTTCCGCCTCCACGCTGGATGCCCCGGCTCCGGCTGGTTTGTCTTGGGCTCACCCTGGCCGTCCCCATCCTCCTCCGGCTGTCCGGCGCGCCAACCGAGGCCGCCGTTGCGCTTGGCCTGGCGTTCGGCTTGCTGCTCCTGCCCGTTGCCGCACTGTTGAGCCGCCGGTACGGTTCCGCCTGCTACTGCCTTGCCGTATGCCCGCTCGGACTGGTGGCGAGGTGGCTCGGCAAGATTGCGCCGTGGCGCATCCGGCGGACGGATGCCTGTACGCGCTGCCTCGCCTGTACCCGTGTCTGCCGGTACGGTGCGCTGGCCCCGGATCGGCTGGAGTCGGGAAGGCCGGGCCCAGGCTGTACGCTGTGCCGGGATTGCCTTTCCGTTTGCCGTCATGACGGGCTGGCCATGACCTTGTACGGGAAAACGTGCGGAGCCGCTGAATCCGTTTTTGTTGTGCTCCTCAGCATCATGCACGCCGTATTTCTTGCCGTCGCCCGCGTATGAGCCGTGGCCCGCAAGGAAAAGAAGTTGAGAGCCCGTCCCCCTTGCATGGTTCCCCACCACGGCTTCCCGCTCCCATTCGTGATGCTCCTCGCGTTGCCCGATTTAGCGTAGGCGCGTAATGTTCCGATATTCTTCTTGTTTAAATCAGATACCTGTATGGCATTGATTTT
>URTO01000362.1 GCA_900550745.1 uncultured Desulfovibrio sp.
CAAGGCGCTCTCGATCTGCTGGGTTTCTTCCCAGAAATCAAGAAGCTCTTCATCAGCCAGATTCTTGATCTGGACATTGAAGGGCGCTTCATCAGCAGGGGAAAGACGAGTGGCCATAAAATACTCCTTGTCAGCGTACGGGGCCGGAAAAATTCCGGGTGTATCCTGACGACGTAGATTACCTTTACTTTACGGTCAAACTATAAGAACAAACACCGTGGCTGGCAAGCGACTCTAACGCCGCTCCCGTGTTTTGAGGCTTCGGGTGCGGCGAAACGGGGCCCCAATCCGGCGCGACAGAAATAACATTTATGTCAAAAAGGGCAAGCGCCGGGCCTCGCCCCCCCTTTCCGCGCATCCTGCCGGAGGAAAGCCCGAACCCTTTGATATCCAAAAGCCTTTTGGCCCATTACGCGTGACTGCCCGAAATGCCGTCAAAAAAAGGATACGGATTTCGGGCGAAAAGCGCTTCAACAGGCTTGACAGCGGCGGCAACCCGTTACATGAACATCGAACGCCTTGCGAAAATCACACGCTCCGAGGCTTTCCTTTTTTGTTCGAGGATAGAGGATACTATGTCTGAAAAAAAACTCGTTGTCGCTGTTGTGGGGGCTACCGGCGCCGTCGGCCGTGAAATGCTGAAGACCCTTGAAAGCAGGAACTTCCCCGCCACTGAGGTCGTTCCCTTCGCCTCGGCCCGTTCCGCCGGGACGAAAGTCCCCTACGGGGATTCCGAGCTGGTCGTGCGCGAACTGAAGGAAGATGTGTTCGAGGGCATCGACATCGCCATCTTCTCCGCGGGCGGTTCCACCTCCGAAAAATACGCCCCCCACGCCGCCGCCGCGGGTTGCATCGTCGTGGACAACTCCAGCGCGTGGCGCATGGACGAGCGCTGTCCGCTGGTCGTGCCCGAAGTGAACCCCGATGCGCTGGAAGGGCACAACGGCATCATCGCCAACCCGAACTGCTCCACCATCCAGATGGTCGTGGCCCTGAAGCCCCTGCACGACGCCGCGGGCATCCGCCGCGTGGTGGTCTCCACCTATCAGGCCGTTTCCGGATCCGGGCAGAAGGGCATCAGCGAACTGGAGACGCAAGTCCGCCAGATGTTCAACCTGAAAGAGCCCGAAGTGAACGTGTATCCCCACCGCATCGCGTTCAACTGCATCCCGCACATCGACGTCTTCCTTGAGAACGACTACACCAAGGAAGAAATGAAGATGGTTCACGAAACCGTCAAGATCATGCGCGACCCGAACGTGAAGGTGACCGCCACCTGCGTGCGCGTGCCCGTGTTCTACGGACACTCCGAGTCCGTGAACATCGAAACCGAACGCAAGCTTTCCGCCAAGGAAGCCCGCGCCATCCTTGCGCAGGCCCCCGGCGTGCAGGTGTACGACAACCCCTCCGAAAAGATGTATCCCCTCGCGATCGACGCCGCCGGGGAAGACCAGACCTATGTGGGCCGCATCCGTGAGGACGAAACTATCCCGAACGGCCTCAACCTGTGGATCGTCGCCGACAACATCCGCAAGGGCGCCGCGCTCAACGCCGTCCAGATTGCCGAGGAACTGCTCCGCCGCGACCTGCTCGGCGTAAAGGATCGCACCGTGTTCATCAAGAAGTAAATCCGGTTCCCGCGAACCGTTTCTTCCGATTGGGGCATCCGGGAAACCGGGTGCCCCAATCTGGCCTTTTCGCCCCGAAGGGAGTAAGAATATTGGCAGCCCACCCTTGAAACCACCAGAAAGAGGTTTGCCATGATTCCCGTACTGGACACGAATGCATGGATCGAGAAGCTCCGGGAACTGGAACGTCCCGGCGCGGACAATATTCTGGCTTTCTACGAACACCGTTTCGGCGCGATCTGCCGCGATCCCCGGCTGATGCTGGCCCCGCTGGACGACCACCTCGTCCATCGCGGCGACGGCGTCTTTGAAACCATCCGCTTCACCGAACGCAAGGTCATCCACCTTGATGCGCACCTGCGGCGGCTCGCCAATTCCGCCGCCGGGCTGTCCCTCACCCTGCCCTGCCCCATTGAGGAAATCCGGGATATCGTGCTCGCCGTGGCCAAGGCCGGGGACGAACCCGAAGGCAATATCCGCATCCTGTCGGGCCGCGGGCCCGGAGGGTTCGGCATCGCGCTCAAGGAGTGCCCCCAGTCCAGCCTGTACGTGGCCGCCTACCGCGTCCCGGTACGCACGGACGCATGGTACGACAAGGGCCTCACCGCCTTCCGCAGCGACGTGCCGGTCAAGCCCGCCATGTTCGCCCGCCTCAAGACGACCAACTATCTTTCCGCCGTCTTCATGACGCTTGAGGCCATGCGGAAGCACATGGACGTCGCCCTGACCTTCGATGCGGACGGCTGCCTGACCGAAGCGGCCATAGCCAACGTAGCCGTGGTTGACGCCAAGGGCGCGCTGGTGTTCCCCGAATTCAAGAACGCGCTGGTCGGCACGGTGGCGACCAAGGCGATGGAGCTTGCCAGGGCGTTCATGCCCGTGGAGATCCGCCCCATTCCGCAGGCCGAGCTGGATTCCGTCCGGGAGATGATGATCCTCGGCACGGCGCACGAGTGCATCGGCGTGACCCATTTCGAGGGCAGGCCCATCGGCGGCGGCAAGACCGGCCCCGTGGCCCACAAGCTCCGCAAGCTCATCCGTGAGGATCTCCTCGCTGGCGGCGAGGCTTTTTAGGGAAAGGGGATTGTGGGGATGTGGAGGGGGAGGGAGAACCTTTCTGGAGAAAGGTTCTCCCTCCCCC
>URTO01000363.1 GCA_900550745.1 uncultured Desulfovibrio sp.
CAGCGAAATTCGCGGCTATTCCGGGATCGCGGCTCATGCATCTGTCCTGCAACAAGCACGAACTCACATGGGCGAAACTGGAACAGTAGAATGCTGGGCTTTGAAACAGCCTAAAGGCGTTGGGGAAAGGAACTCTGGAAAAGCGCTTTCCCCTTCCCCAACCCTGCGGCACGGGGCCGATCTTTACCCTTTCAACGGCTTTTGAGCTTCCCCAAGCTCGCCCCACACCCATTCCGGCACGGGTTGCCTTGGGGAATCCATTCCCCAAGAATGGGAATACGCAGCTAGGCCCTTACGTACAGCCCCTTTCCGAGACCGTCGATTTCACAATGCAGCACGCCCTCCATGCCCGGGTGCAGGAGCTCCACACGCTCTCCCCTGTGGTTTTCAAGCTGATATGCGCCGGGGAGGAGTGCCGGACGCCGCATCCCCGGCACGAGGAGGGACGCCTCGCGATCCGCCGACCACGGGGAACGCACCTGTACCCGCCAGCCGTCGCCCTCCGGCTCAATAAGGCGCGCCACCACGGGCCGGGGACGCAGGCCCGCCGGAGGCGCCTCCACCCTTCTCCGGGGAAGGAAAAAGCCCGTGGACAGAGGACGCGATGCCGTATGAAACAATTCTTCAAGCAATGCCGCCGTGGAAACCTCCTTTCCGGCGTGCATGCCTTCCGTTTTCCGGCGTATGTGCTGATCCAGCGCCGTACGGTACACATCCGCAACCTGAGCGACGTACCCGCCGCTTTTGGTGCGCCCTTCCAGCTTCAGCGCCCGTACCCCCAAATCCGCCAAGCATCCCACATACCGCAACAGGCACAAATCCTGCGGGGCCCAAACGCCGCTGAACGCTTCACCCTCGCGGATCTCCCAGAGGGCTTCGCCTGAGCGCTTTTGCTCCTCCACCAGCAGGGACAGGCCGCGGTACTCGAAACGGCACGGCTGCGTACACCTTCCTTGGTTGGCGGGGCGGTTGTTCACCCATGCGGACAACAGGCAATGCCCGGATAAGGCCAAGCACATGGCACCGTGTACGAACACCTCAAAATCCATGCTGGGAAACGCTTCCGCCAGCTCCCGGATCTGTTTGAACCCCAATTCACGGGCCAGATTGATCCGCTCCACCCCGGCGTCACGCCAAAAAGCCACGGCAGCCCCGTTTACGGAGTGGGCTTGTGTGGACAAATGCAGCGGCACTGACGGGCAATGCTTCTTTGTCAGCCAGATCACGCCGGGATCAGCGGCAATGAGGCCATCCACGCCC
This sequence comes from uncultured Desulfovibrio sp., assembly GCA_900550745.1. GTDB lineage: Bacteria > Desulfobacterota > Desulfovibrionia > Desulfovibrionales > Desulfovibrionaceae > Bilophila. Next base: position 1,261 of record URTO01000363.1, read on the forward strand.
ATTCCGGGCAAACGCTCCAGCACAGTTTCCACGGCGGGCAATTGCGCATCATACGGCATGGCGTTGAGGCAATAATATACCCGTACCCCGGCGGCATGCGCGTCGGCTACGGCAAGCGCCAGCTCCTCACCCGAAAACCCCTCGCAAGCTGTCCGCAGGCTCAGTTCCGGCCCTCCCATATATACCGCATCAGCCCCATAGAGGATGGCGGCCTCCAACTGTTCCCGGCCTCCGGCGGGAACTAAAAGCTCCGGCAAATGCGCTTTTCCTTTCATTCCGCCCCCTCCGAAACGGAAGCCGCTGCCGACGGGCCTGTCTTTTCCTCCGGCTGCGCCGTCTTCCATTGGCTGAAGATCACGCCCCCCAACACCAGCGCGGAAGCGGCCCATTGCCCTGTGGTCAGCCGCTCGTCGAGGAAAACCAGCCCCATAAACAACGTCAGCACGGGTACAAGGTTGAGAAAGGCCCCGGTACGCGAGGCGGGCACGGAACGGACGGCAAAATTATACAGCAGGAAGGAAAGCATGGTCACGCCGACCCCCAGATAAAGGATGGCCAAGGTAGGCAGCAAGGGAAAGCTGTCCGGAAGTTTGACACCGGGAAGCGGCAGAAGGCACATGAAAAAAAGAAGGCCGACCAACGACTGCATGGTCGTGATCAAGACCGGCGAACACCGGGAAGAAAGCTGCTTGGCGCACACCACATAAAGGGCGCCGCACAGCATGGCCAATACTTCAAGAAAATTGCCGAAAATCGGATTCGGCGCACTTTCCGTGGCTTCGGATCCGGCGCTCAGCCAGACGACCCCGGCAACGGCCAGCACAAACCCGATCCAGACGCGCCGATGGGGGCGTTCGCCAAGCAGCAGCCATGCCGCGACCACGACCGCCAGAGGCAAGGCCGCGACGACCATCCCGGCCTGAGACGCGGTCGTGTAGATCATGGCGTACCCCTCAAATACGAAATAGAAGCAGGGTTCGCACAACGCCAGCAACACGATGTACTTCCACTCCCGGCGCGTCACCCGCCTGTCCAGCAACATGGGGGCCTCGGCACGCCGCCATACGGTCGCCCGCAAAAGCATCAGCGCCACCAAAGAGCTCAGCATGCGGCCAAAGACCATGACCATCGGATCAAACGCCGATACCGCGATCTTCAGCGCGATAAAGGAACTGCTCCAAAGGAGCACCGCGCCGAAAAGCGCCAGCCCTGCCTGTACGGACAACGAAACGTGATTTTGGATAAAGCGCATCATGGGACAAAGCTCTACCGTGGGAACGCCAAAATGACCAGCCCCCTTAAAGGCAAAAGCTGATATTCCGGCTGGAAATGCCGGGAACCAACACAGGGGCTATCCATTTTAGTACATATAACCTGTTTAATTCATAATAGTATTCAAAAATCCGGTGTGCTTGGCTCTGTTCATACATTCCATCCGCAAAGGAGCAAGCCATGAATTATTGGATCAGCGTTATCTTCAGGATCATCCCACTGGCTCTGGGC
>URTO01000364.1 GCA_900550745.1 uncultured Desulfovibrio sp.
AAAGGATGTCTAAAAGGGATGTCTTCGGACGGTACGGAAATATTCAGGAAAAAACAGGTTCGGTAATGGGGAGTTCGCCGCAGCAAACAAAAGCCCTGCCGAGAGTCCCGGCAGGGCATAAAGGCGGGGAGACAAAAAGCGGCTTAGTTGGCGGGAACCACGGCGCCTTCGTACTTCTTGGTCATGAATTCCTTGACCTGATCGCCCTTGAGGGCATTGATCAGCGCCTTGAGTTCAGGGCGGTTTTCATCTCCGGCGCGTACGGCGAGGATATTGGCGTAGGTCGTCGCGGCGATGGAGTCGGCTTTTTCGGCAGACAGCGCCTCGGCCACTTTGAGGCCGCCGAGGATGGCGTAATTGCCGTTGATGATGGCGAGGTCAACGTCAGGCAGGGCGCGGACAAGCTGAGCCGCTTCGATTTCTTCGATCTTGAGCTTCTTGGGGTTTTCCGCAATGTCGCGGCGGGTGGCGGTGAGTCCGGCGCCGTCCTTCAGCTTGATGAGGCCGTTGGACTGGAGGAGGAGCAGGGCGCGGGCTTCGTTGGTGGTGTCATTGGGCACGGCCACCATAGCGCCGTCCTTCAAGGCGTCAAGGGACTTCGTCTTGCCGGCGTAGATGCCGAAAGGTTCATAGTGCACGGTGCCGATGGATATCAGCTTGGTACCCTTTTCTTTATTGAAGTCGTCAAGATAGGGTTTATGCTGGAAGAAGTTGGCATCCAGCTCCTTGCCTTCGAGCGCCATATTGGGCTGCACGTAGTCGGAATATTCGATGATCTGAAGTTCGTAACCCTGCGGTTTCAGAACGTCGTTGGCGACCTTGAGGATTTCCGCGTGGGGCGTCGGGGAAGCGCCGACGCGGATTTTCGTGGCGGCCTGAGCCGCGGTTGCAGAGCCGGCGGCGACGGCGAGGGACAAGGCCGCGGCCAGAAGGGCGGAGCGAAAGTTTTTCATGATACCGTATCCTTATCAAGTGTTAGAGGTTCACGGCCGCGGGCGTGGGCCCAAGAAGCCGTTTATCGCGGAAAAAATCAGGAAATGCGCCTGTCGCTTCGCTTCGTGGCCCAGTTGCCGAAGCTCTGGAACACCTGCACGATGACGATGAGCAGGACGACGGTGATGAACATGATGTCGGTCTGGTAACGGTTGTAGCCGTACATGATCGCCAGCTTGCCGAGGCCCCCGCCGCCGACGGCTCCCGACATGGCGGAATAGCCGAGGATCGTGGTCGCTGCGATGGCGCTGCCGTTGATGAGCGAAGGCAACGCTTCGGGCAAAAGCACCTTCATGATGATCTGCATGGTGGACGCCCCCATAGATTGCGCCGCCTCAATGACGCCGCCGTCGACTTCCAGCAGGGAGGATTCCACAAGCCGGGCCACGAAGGGCGCGGCGGCGATGACCAGCGGGACGACCGTGGCGTTGTTGCCGATGGTCGTCCCCACGAGCAGGCGGGTCAGGGGAATGACCGCGATCATGAGGATGAGGAAAGGGAACGAGCGGGTCAGGTTCACCACGACATCAAGCACGGCATAGAGCATGGGCCGGGGCGTGATGCCGTCCTGACGGCAGATGACGAGGACTGTCCCCATCATCATCCCGAACACATAGGAAAAAAAGGTGGAAACCAGCGTCATGTACAGCGTGTCCACGACGCCTTCAAGCAGCATTTCGATGGTGGCCTGATCAAACATTCTTCATTTCCTCCAGCATCAGTCCCTTGGAGTCGGCATAGGCGACGATACGCCGGACGACGTCCTCGTTGTCCGGCAGTTGCAGCACCATCTGGCCGAATGCCGTCCCGCCGATGTCGCGCGTGTCGGCAAACATGATGTTGACGGGGGCCCCGCATTCCAGCACCAGATTGCTGATGACCGGCTCGAACGAGGAACGGCCGTTGAAGATGATCCGGTACAGCCTGCTGTGCGGCATATCCTGCAAGGCTTCGGGGATGACGAGCTGGCGCGCCTCTTCGGTCTGGGGGTGGAAGAAAACCTCTTCGACCGATCCCGTTTCGGCAATCCGCCCGTGGCTGATGATGGCGACCTGATTGCAGATTTTCTCGATCACGCTCATTTCGTGCGTGATGATGACGGCGGTGATCCCCAGACGCCGGTTGATGTCCTTGATCAGCGAAAGGATGGATTCCGTGGTGGCGGGGTCGAGGGCTGAGGTGGCCTCATCGCACAGGAGGATCTTGGGGTTGGTGGCCAGAGCGCGGGCGATGGCTACGCGCTGCTTCTGCCCACCTGAAAGCTGCGACGGGTAGGACTGCGCCCGGTCGGACAGGTTGACGAGCTCAAGCAGTTCACGCGCCCGTTCGCGGGCGGCGTCCTTTTTGACCCCGGCAAGCTCCAGGGGAAAACAGATGTTTTCCTCAGCCGTGCGCTGCATGAGGAGGTTGAACTGCTGGAAGATCATGCCCATGCTGCGGCGGGCCACTTGCAGATCCCGCGAACCCAGACGGCACATGTCTTTGCCTTCAAACATGACGCTGCCGCCGGTGGGCCGCTCAAGCATGTTGATGCAGCGCACCAGCGTGCTTTTCCCTGCTCCGCTTTTGCCGATGATCCCGAAAATATCCCCTTTCCGTATGGTCAGGTTGATGCCTTGGAGGGCATAGACTTCGGTATTTTTGCTCCTGAACCGTTTTTCGAGGTTCTGGATTTGAATGATGGCTTCCGTCATCCGCATTTTTCTCCTGTTCCGTTTACATCAGGAGCTACGATAGTAGCGTGCACGCACACCG